>NZ_BAAACY010000088.1:0-111928 GCF_039521925.1 Virgibacillus salarius
AGTCTCTTTCTCTATTCTATATTCAGTACGTAATTCTCTAACGTAGGCACGAACCGTGCTCTCGCCAATCCCCAGTGATTCATACCTTTCCTGTAACCAATCTTGCACTTGTGCTGCTGACATATCAGGATGTTCTCTCAGCCAGGATAAAATTAACGCTTTGTAAGGATCTAACTTTTTCTCTCTCGTTTTTATACTTTCTACCCATTCAGCCATCTCCGAAGGAGACTTCTGCAGGTTGCGATACACCGTTGATCTTGATACCCCCAACTTTTCCGCCACCTTCGATTTACTAAATCCTTGCTTAATTAACTGTTGAATCTCCATATACATTTCCCACTTATCCACCTTTTCTGCGCCCTCCATTGATGTGTGTATAATCTTAAATCATACAATGGGAGAGCTATATATTTTACTGGTATATTTGGGTAAATAAGTGTTTCTTCTAATCTAGCGGAAACTGTCTACTTTAGTTTAGCAGTCACATCAACCAAGGTAACCTTGTATTTATCGCATCATTTTTGATGTTTTTTTTGTTTGAATAAAGCTAGAAATAGAAAATAAATGATAACACCAATAAGAAAAGACAACAGAAGGCCTAATATATTAGCAGTTGAAGAAAAGTTAGTTCCTTGGATTTCTATTACATATAGATGATAACCAAAGAGACTAGGTTCTTGTTTAAATTCCGTATAACCCAACAAAAGCATTACAATAGGTGCACATAAGATAACTAAAATAAAAAGAAACATAAAACATAAACCATTAAAAACACTTTTTAGGTATTTCATTGTTTAGACTCCTTAATTTTTTTAAAATTATTCACAACATTCTTACCATCCGGTAGTGATGGGTGTAAAAATAGAATGTTAAAAAGGGATAATAAAAATAACATTGAAACATAATTTGATTCAATATATAAATTAAGCAATGCTGATATAATAATCGGAAATATTGGACCAGAAAATGCAATAGTAGCATTTTTAAGAGGTTTTTTAAATTTTTTATGATGAATACTTATGGCTTTTACAGAAATGGAAATTCTGAAATCAAAAAAACCCCTTTTTTCAGAAACATTACAGAATATAACTGCGATAATATGACCCAACTCGTGGAAAATTATAACTGAGATGAGTGATAAAAAGTAAAGAATCATCTTAATATAGGTCTCCTTAGATAAAGGAATTCAATAATAAAAACTAACATAATTGATATAGAAATGTTTAAAAAACCGACCCATACCGGATCTAGTATTTGTGATATAAAAAAGTCATAAACATTAACTGAAATTAAAAGTGTTAAGATTACTAGGATTTTATTTGAATCAGTAATTTTCAAAGCAAATCCAATAAATAATGAAACAAGGCTAATAAAAACTACCGATATCATTAAATACCAATCAAAAGAAACATGAGAACTGGTTATTAATGAGATTGTTGTTATGAAAAGAAAAAAGCAAAGAAAGTTTAATAGTAACAATGAAAGAATACGTATATACAAATATGCACTTTTAGTTAAATTCTTAGGGTATATTGCTTCTTTATAACAATTAAAACTTATACCAATTTCCAAAGAAATAAGTAATATAATTTCCGTCAGACCAAAATTGATTAAATAAGAAAAGAAGAAGTCAAATCTCATGCTATCCAAATAAATGTACAGTCCAATGCTTGTTATAAACAATAGGACGAAAACAATAGCTTGTTCTTTAAATGTACCATTTCTTTTTACGTCTAATAGCTCCGTTTTCAACTCTTTTATTATATTATTATCTTGAGCATCAATTTTAACTTTTTTCTCTTCAGATGCTATAGGCACTAACATTTGAAAAGAGTATCTTAGATAATATAAAGAAAGATAATTTATAATATATAAATTGCAAATCAAAGATAATAATCCAATAACTATTGAGAGGTAAGGAAATTGTATTACACTCCCTACAACATAATAAATTACGAATGTTGATACAGAAAAAAAAGATGAAAAAACAAATGTTGTAGCTAAAAAATGATCTTTATTTTTATTTAGTAACAAATAAAATATGATTTTACTAGCATAAACCCACAAATTAAAAGATAAATAAAAAGCAATAGATGTAGTTAAAAATAAGTTTATTGTAAAAAGTAGTGTATTAAAGTTTCCAATCTGCAATATATGTATTATGATGAAAGGCATTGCTATCAGTACTAAAAAGATTGTATGAGTTATATAATATACAAAGATACCTGCATGAATAATATTTTGTGCTTTCGTCTCCTTATTTAAAAAAAGCGATACATACTTTTCGTTTTTGAATTTATTTCTAATAAAAAAAATAATTAAAAAAGCTATAAGACTGGAAACTAAAAACAAGTTTGAAATCACAGTTTCAAAATCAAGATCAAAGGATTGAAGATACTGAACAATAAAAACATTATATAAGATAACAATTATTAAAACAGATAACAAACAAGCAAAGAATAATGAAGGATTGCTTTTCAACATTTTGTTTATAGTTTGAGAAGAATTTTTGAGTTCAACTAGTTTTAAAATGTTTTTAAAATCACTCATATAATATCGCATCCACTTGTTTATAATAATCTTCATTAATTTTAGTATATACTTTTTCCAAGCCAACGTTCCCATAAGTTTTAATTACGTTCTCGAAATCCGTTGTTAATTTAACCACACCATTACGTAAAATTACGAGCTTATCATATAGTTCATCTCCAAAACTGAGGTTATGAGTTGAGAGTAAAATACCTATTTTTTGCTCTCTTAATAATTTAATTACCTTACGTAAAACTATAGTCATATCTGGATCTAAGCCATTTGTAGGCTCATCAAAAACTACAAAGGACGGTTTACGATACAAATATGATACAATTTGTGTCTTTTTTTTATTTCCATGAGAAAGACCGCTAATTGGTATATTAATATACTGATTTAATTCAAATATATCAATTAATTTTCGCAAAAACTTTATGTTAGTTTCTTTATTATCATTTGCAATTAACTCGAATACCTCATTTGGCGTTAGGAAAGGGAAAATATTAACTTCATCTGGAATGTAAGCAACATGTTTTTTAAAAAAATCTATATCCTTTTCTTTAGATAAATCAATTCTTTTGTTATTTATGCTCAAATTACCTTGATACTTGATTAAACCAAAAATTGCTTTAATTATTGTTGTTTTTCCTGCTCCATTATGCCCTAAAAGACATACTATCTCTCCAGGATTAATTTTTATGTCTACATCGCTAATACGAAAATTTTTACCATAACTTTTTTCTTGCAGATAAAATTCCATCATAAAAGAACCCCCCCAACGTCTATAAATAATTTAAATTGAAAGCGTTAAGTAAACTTAACGCTTTCAACAATATATTTCTTTATCATCCACATTTAATCTTTACAGATGCACCAAGAATTTTGAATTCACCAAGAAATGTTCTTCCGCCTCCAAATTTTTGACACGCCCACATCAACCCTGCAATAGTAAGACCCCCGATAATCACAGCGATGAGAACTGTTATCCAACCTGCTATTGGATTAACTTGAGTGTCACCTTTCTCTTGGAAAGAAGTTAAGCTGTTAAATTTCTCAACAATTAACTCAACAAAATTAGAAATAGTAAGTAAAGCCGATAAATAGAATAAGGTAACTCTGTTTTGATTAACCATTTTTTCACCCCATTTCTGTATAAAATTGTATTTTATTCAATATTTCAACATTACTATAACATAACTTTATTAAAATTCAAATAGTTTTTAATTTAGATACTGAAAATAATTTTAAATATATAAATTCATAAAATAAATTTAATTATTCTCTAGTATCCTTGTAAACGTCAAGTAGTTTTGAACACTTTACACTTGAAAAAGAAAGTTTCGATATTTAATTCTGGGACTACTACTAGTTATGTTTGCTGAGTTATTTGATTAGTTGGGTACTAAAACTTTTGATCGACCTTGTATAAACAAGAATGGTTGAATATAAAGATGAGTAAAACATTTTCGGTCTAGTAGCATTAACAAAAGATTCACTCTAATCAGTTAAAACGTTTCCAAAACCTATACAGATGATTGCTAGTGAATTTCAACTAACTTATCGCTCATTTTTATTTGTTTCTCATTCGTTTGTCTCATGATTTAAAAAACGATTTTTTTAGAATGGAATACATATACAAATCATCAAACTTTCCACATGTAAATTCGTAATGTCGCAATAAGCCTTCCCTTATAAATCCCTGTTTTTCCACTAATCGTTGGGACGGA
Organism: Virgibacillus salarius; assembly: GCF_039521925.1. Lineage (NCBI taxonomy): Bacteria > Bacillati > Bacillota > Bacilli > Caryophanales > Bacillaceae > Virgibacillus > Virgibacillus salarius. The sequence goes on from NZ_BAAACY010000088.1 coordinate 4,257, forward strand.
CGATTTAGAGGTTCAATTAAAGCCTCAATTCGCTCCAGTTCAAAATGCTTATACCCATAGTCTAGGACAGCTTTTAGTGCTTCTTTAGCAATGCCCTTTCCCCAATACAGCTTACTTAACTCAAATCCTACCTCTGCACGATAATGCTTGGGATGCATGTTCAAAAAACCACAGCTTCCGATAACTGTATCCATATTTTTTAGAGTTATACCCCAGCGAATTCCCGTTCCTTCTTCTCGTATTAACTGATACCAGTTAATTTCCTCCAGAACTTCGGTTGGTGTTTTATATGGCTCCAAGCCCATATGTTTGACCACGTCTTGATCAGATAAGTAGTCAAACATAGCTAGTGCATCTTCATTTGTTACTTCCCTTAAAATAAGCCGTTCCGTTTCAATGATTGGAAATGTATTCATTGCTAATTCTCCTTTTGTAATGGGGGATATCCTTCTCCAGCTCCACCCTTTGCCTTGTATGAATGAATGCTATCTTAATTGTACCTTATGAACTCATTAAAAAGCTGCTAGAATCTTGACAATAGGGTTTTAAACTCATCCCTTACAATGTAAAAAAAGAACCTTTAATCTTAACATAGATCAAAGGTTCTGCGTTTACGTTAAATGCTATCCTGTTATCAGAATCCCAGTATATACAGCCAATATGAATAAGTGGGGGGATAAACAACCCCCCTACCGATTGAAGTTTCACTTTATGTGAATGGATGTTCCAGCTTAACTATGCACCTTTTCTTTTTCACCAAGTCCAAGTGTCTGTGCTGTTGATGTATGAACCTCTCGAAGAAGCTCCGGATTTTCTGCTAGTGAGACACCATAAGAAGGAATCATCTCTTTTATTTTTGGCTCCCAGTCTTTTACATGTTGAGAGAAACATTTTTCGATTACCTCAAGCATGACGTGAACCGCAGTAGACGCACCTGGCGAAGCTCCTAGCAATGCAGCTATCGAGCCATCTGCAGAGCTGACAACCTCCGTACCAAATTGAAGTGTTCCTTTGCCATTCTCCGTATCCTTGATCACTTGCACCCGTTGCCCAGCCACTACTAGACCCCAGTCCTCACTCTTAGCATCCGGAATAAATGCTCGTAATTCTTCCATGCGCTTTTCCTTCGAAGATATTACTTGTTCAATCAAATATTTTGTCAAGGAAGCATTTTTCACACCAGCCGCTGACATTGTCACGAGATTATCTGTTTTAACCGAAGCTAACAGGTCTAGCATGGATCCCGTTTTCAAGAACTTCGGTGAAAAGCCTGCGAACGGTCCGAAAAGCAATGATTTTTCATGGTCGATAAATCTTGTATCAAGGTGTGGCATAGACATCGGTGGAGCTCCTACCTTAGCTTTACCATACACTTTTGCATGATGCTGTGCGATCACCTCTTGGTTATTACATACCATGAATAGTCCACTTACAGGGAAGCCACCAATATGCTTCGATTCAGGAATCCCGGTTTTTTGCAGTAAATGCAGACTGCCTCCACCACCGCCGATAAAAAGAAAGTCTGTCGTATGGTACTCAATTTTCCCATTATCGATGTCATGGACTTTTACTTCCCATGTACCGTCACTCAAACGTTGAATGTCCTCAACCGTATGTCTATAGTTCACCTCAACGTCTTGACTTTCTAAGTGATCGAACATTTTACGTGTTATTTCTCCAAAATTGACATCGGTTCCAGAATCAATCTTTGTTGCTGCAATTGGTTCATCCGCTATCCTATCTTTCATCATGAGTGGAATCCACTTCTTAAGCTGTTCCTGATCATCGGAAAACTCCATATCCTGAAACAACGGATGATCTGACATGGTTTTGTAGCGCTTTCTTAAAAATTCTACGTTCTTCTCCCCTTGCACAAAACTCATGTGAGGCAAAGGCATAATAAAATCCTTTGGATTACGTATCAGATTACTGTTTACAAGGTAAGACCAAAATTGTTTTGAAACCTGGAATTGCTCGTTTACTTTAATTGCTTTCGTCATATCTATCGAGCCGTCAGGTTGTTCATGCGTATAGTTCAGCTCGCACAATGCAGCATGCCCCGTACCTGCATTATTCCAAACGTTTGAACTCTCTTCTCCTGCTCTTTCCAGCTTTTCAAACACACGAATGTTCCAATTTGGTACCAATTCTTTCAACAATGATCCTAACGTTGCACTCATGATACCTGCACCAATTAACATAACATCTGTTTTCGTATAGTTTTTGCTCATTCCCATTCATTCTCCCTATTTTCAACAGAAAAGATGTAATCGCTCTTGTTGAATGATACATCAAACAAGATGTATCTCGTTACAAATCTTTCCTAGAAATATTTAACCCACTCTCTAGTTTACCACTATTAAAGAAATATTTAAATTTTATTTGGTAATTATAAGGAGGTAACAAGCGGACTAGAGTGCTAAAACGTTGAAGCTGCACCGACTAGATTCGAAATTTTATTTATTTATATAACTGGGCAGACATACCCCATAAACAGAACCCCTGATTGAAGTTTCACTTTATGATGTTGGTCTGTGTTTCACACCCTGTGATACCCTGCATCATTTTGCATTATTTACGCTTCTTCTATTTGCTTTTGCTTCGCTTCTCTTTTAAGTTTTATCGGCGCATAGATCAAACCTAATATTAATACAAGTCCCATATATCCAATGGTTGGATAGAAAAGAGAGACTAGATCGGTAAACCCGATAAAACTTACGATAAATCCAACGAGTAGGATGATCGTATAAAAGATTTTAAACTTGCTTGTCTCTACTTTCGTAAAGCGAGCAGCAAACGAATAAAACATACTTATCGCTGTATTAAATATCATAGCAAAGATCACAATTGCCATAATTGTACCTAGTATTGGCGAGATATCGTTGACAATCGCAAGCATTGGCATATCCACATCGCCAACCTCCTCGATTTTAGAGAAGATGGCTAGATGACTCAAAATAATAAGTAATCCAAGCACGAAGCCACCAACTAGTCCTCCTAAAGCTGCTGCCCTTCTATCTTTTTCAGCACCACCCATTACTAATGCCATCGATGCACCTACTGCTGTATTGAAGGATGCATAATTCACCCCTGCAATAAACCAATTTGGCAATGTTGTCGGCTGTTGCTTCGCTAAGTCATCCAAGGAACTGAACGACACATCCATCGTTAAAAAGCTATAGACTGAAATCATCACAATAAATAGAATTAAGAAAGGAGTAATCCCACCAATAACAGAAACAACCTTGTCCACATTCATCATCCCAAGTACCAAGACAAGTACTGTCATAAGGATCGTACCTAAAATTGCTGGCAGTCCAAATTGTTGAGCTAAGTTAGAACCCGCCCCAGCCAACATAACCACACCAACACCAAATAGAGTAAAAATAAGAATATAATCAATAACTGTCCCTATCACGCGACCAAAAATGGTCTTCCCACTTATTGTATAAATAACATCCTTATGTGAATTCGTTTTCATTTTACTACCGACCCAGACGAGTGCCATCCCAACATACGCAAATAAAGCGGTTGCAATAACTCCCCCAATAATCCCCATCAGGCCGAAGCTAGTAAAGTATTGTAGCACTTCCTGTCCAGAAGCGAAACCTGCACCAACAATCACCCCAATAAAAGCGCTTCCAATTAACAGGATTTTTTTCATTGTATTTCCTCCCATCGTGTTGCATGATTACTATAACATCTTCACTATGAAATCGATTTGTGTATATACTAAAATAATAGAATAAAATTTTGTTTATTTGTTCAAACCATACACGGAGGAATAAGGTCTATGTCCCAACAGAAAGATATACTGAATAGCTTAAAGGAAAAGATAACATCCCTCGATCAGCTTGCAGACCAGATTGCAGATATCTTCGGATGTCCAATTACAATAGAAGATTCCAATCATCATGTCGTATCCTACAGCAAACATAAAGACAATATCGACCAAGTCCGCATTTCCACGATTATCAACCGAAAGGTCCCAGATAAGGTAATAAATGCATTGTGGAAAAAGGGTGTGATGCCAAAATTAATTGACAGTGATAATCCTGTTCGTATTCCCAAAATTAACGAGATTGGTCTTGGCAATCGCGTTGCTATTTCCGTACGCAACCAAAATGAAATATTAGGATTTGTGTGGGCCCACACATCCGACAAAGCCTTTACAGACGAGGATTTAATATTATTCAAAGAAGCGGCTGCTTACGTGAAGAAATTCTTCATCAAAGATCTACAGCGCCATCGCAAGCTGGAAGAAGGATATCGAGACTTCTTTTGGCAGCTGTTGCGTGGAGATTTGCAAGATACGGACGCTATTAAACAACGGGAAAAGAAATACAATATGCACTTGGATGGTAATAAAGCGATTGTCATTATTCACTTTACAGATGAAATAACCGAACAAATGGAAAAGCATGCCTTTTACTTATCAGAATCGCAGGTCAAGCTACATGTAATTACAAGTCTCTTTGACAATAATGATTTTATTATGCTCGTACATCTAAAGGATGCATTCGATTACAAGCAAACGATGTATGCCTTTATGGACGACTTCATTACACTGATTAGCCAACAACTAGACTTAGCGGACATATTTGCAGCAGCAGGACTAGTTTATCAACCGGCGCAACAAATCCAAAACTCCTACCAACAGGCTAGAGAAGTATTAAAACTACAAGAAAAGCTACCAGATACCATCGCTCCTGTAAAACTCTACGAAGATTTAGGGGTGTACCAATTTATCGAGCAATTAGCAGCTGCACGGAAGATGAATCAATACAAGAACCCATTTATCGAAAAACTACGGGCTTATGACCAAATTCACGGGACTTCCCTTCTAACGACATTAGAAATGTATTTTCACTGTGATAGCAATGTCTATAACACAGCCAAAAGGCTATTTATTCATCCCAATACAATGAATTATCGCTTAAAGCGAATTAAAGAGGTTAGTGGCATTGATTTAAAAGACCCAAACCAAAAAGCAAATTCCTATCTTGATCTAATTATAGAAAGCATACGAAAAGCATGATTTGTGCATTTACACAAATCATGTTTTTTCCTTTTATATTTTTTCATAATGAAACCGTTTTACATAAACGTTATGATACAAGAACAGATTGATTGAGAAGGAGTTGGATAATGATGATTATTGGTGTACCAAAAGAAATTAAAAACAACGAGAACCGTGTTGCTATGACACCCGCTGGGGTGATTCACTTAATAAATGCTGGTCATACCGTCTATATCGAAAAAGACGCAGGTATGGGAAGTAATTTTACAGATGCGGAATACCAAGAAGCTGGAGCAGAGATGATCGCTAACGCTGCAGATGTTTGGGAAAAAGCAGATATGATTATGAAGGTAAAAGAACCACTTGCATCAGAATACAAATACTTCCGCAAAGGACTTATTCTATTCACATACCTTCATTTGGCTGCAGAACCAGAACTAGCCAAAGCATTAGTGGAAACTGGAGTAACTGCCATCGCTTATGAAACCATTACAGCAAACGGCACATTGCCATTGTTGACACCAATGAGCGAAGTAGCTGGACGAATGGCTACACAAATTGGCGCACAATATCTTGAAAAATCGGAAGGCGGAAAAGGCATCCTCCTTGGTGGAATTCCCGGGGTAAAACGCGGAAAAGTAACCGTCATTGGTGGGGGCGTTGTTGGGACAAATGCTGCAAAAATTGCACTTGGCTTTGGTGCAGAAGTAACCATCATCGACTTAAACCCAGTACGTCTTCGTCAACTAGACGATATCTTTGGTTCAAGCATCCAAACATTAATGTCAAATCCGTACAATATCGCAGAAGCGGTGAAAGAATCGGATCTCGTTATCGGTTCTGTGCTCATTCCAGGAAGAAAGGCTCCCAAATTAGTAACAGATAAAATGGTTCAATCCATGCAGCCAGGTTCTGTGATTGTTGACGTTGCCATCGATCAGGGAGGTAACTTTGAAACAGTGGACCACCCGACCACGCATGATGATCCAATCTATGTAAAGCATGATGTTCTCCATTATGCGGTTGCCAACATCCCTGGTTCCGTACCACGTGCGTCCACGGTTGGCTTGACAAACGTAACCGTTCCATATGCTGTACAAATTGCATCGAAGGGCGCTGTGAAAGCGATTCAGGATAATCCAGCAATCCTTTCCGGTGTCAATGTGATGAATGGAAAAGTAACATACGAAGCAGTCGCAGCAGATCTTGGGTACGATTTCGTATCACCGGAAGATGTATTGAAAGACGCATAAGTAAATAGCAGCTATGTGCCCTTCTACCTTGGTATGAAGGGTGCTTTTATTCACATATAACTAACTGCCAGTAAATGTACGATTGGTTCTAGGGCCTTTAGGTCATATCTTTGTCGTACGAACTATCCGTGGGGGGATACCCCCCAACTGATTGAAGTTTTACTTTATATTAGGTATGATCGAAAAGTGCGTTGCCTCATTGCAGAAATTCAACATCGGCAGTCACCTAAGGAGAGATGCAAAATGAAGCTTGGAAGTTACCGCGATACATGGGCAGAAGTTTCGTTAGATGCGATTAAGAATAATGTCAGCGCCTTTAGAAATCATATCGGCAAGCAAACCAAACTGATGGCTGTCGTCAAGGCAGATGGCTATGGGCACGGAGCCGTAGAAGTTGCAAATGAAGCTATTGTAGCCGGTGCTGACTATCTCGCTGTCGCCTTATTAGATGAGGCGATTCAGTTGCGGCGAGCAGGAATTGATTTCCCTATTCTCGTACTTGGATATACACACCCAGCTGGTGTGAGAACAGCGATCGAGCAGGATATTACCTTGACAATTTTCACGGAAGAAGCAGCTATAAAAGTGAAGCATGAAGCAGAGGTGCTGCAGAAGCCCGCACGTATTCACTTAAAGATCGAAAGTGGTATGAATCGAATTGGTGTGAACAGTAAAGAAAAAGCCATTCAAGTAGTCGAAGCAGCTACATCCGACTATGTCATACTGGAGGGTGCCTTCACACACTTTGCCGATGCAGATAATACCGATCCAACTTATACAGAGAAGCAATTCCATCAATTTTGTTTGGTTATTTCATTTCTCAAGCAATACCGCCATATTCCAATTATTCACTGCTGTAATACCGCAGCAACCATCGCCTATCCAGCTATGCATCTAGACATGGTACGTGTCGGTATTGGGCTTTATGGTTTATATCCAGAGAAACATCTCAAGGAAAAGATTAACTTGACCCAGGCCATGAGCTTCAAAACCAAGCCTATCCATATCAAGACATTAGCTCGCAATGAATTGATAAGTTATGGACTAACCTTTCAGACTACAAGGGAAAGTAAGATAGCAACCATTCCCGTTGGCTATGCAGATGGCTTTTCGCGCTTACTATCCAATCGTGGCGATGTAACCGTCCACGGAAAACGCGTACCGATCGTCGGCAGAATCTGTATGGATCAATCAATGATTGATATTACCGAGGTTAATAAGAATGTCAGCTTAGAGGATGTGATTACCATTTTTGGTGAGCCTAGCGAAGGCTATGTCGCCATGGAGGAGGTTGCTGATTTAATGGGAACTATTCATTATGAAACAGCCTGTTTAATGGGGAAACGCGTCCCACGTGTTTATGTAAGAGGCGGGAAAGCCATGGAGTTTAGAGGAATGGTTGAAGAAGGAGTTATTACTGGTAGTTGAAAAAAAGCAAAAAGAATACAAATGTGACTTTCTCCGCTTTACGTAAAAGTTCCATTAAGAACGAAAAGCGGATTTTTATATTGTAGAACAAAAGCAGATGGTATAGATGTAACCTATTCCAATTGACTTCTATTATCGCTTCTGCTAGATTATAGGTAATTCATATACGTAACGAAAAGGAATGTTACCTTTAGTGGGCATAACCTGACGAATAAGGAGCACCATTGCTGTGTCCCTTGCATTCGTCAGGTTTTTTTATTGCCGTTATGAAAATATGGAACGTAAAGGAGCAGAGATAATGGAAAATTATACATTTCCAGATGGGTTCTTATGGGGTGGCGCAATTGCAGCAAACCAAGCTGAAGGGGCTTATCAAACAGATAATAAGGGCTTAACCATTGTTGATTTATTGCCGACAGGAGATAGTCGTCGCGCAATCATGAAGGGGGATGTTCCTTCCTTACAACCATTGGCTGGCGAGTTCTATCCGGCTCATGAGGCGATTGATTTTTATCATAATTATAAAGAGGATATTGCTTTATTTGCAGAAATGGGCTTTAAAGCACTACGTGTGTCAATTGCTTGGGCACGGATCTTTCCAACTGGAGAAGATGCAACACCAAATGAAGCAGGATTAGCATTCTATGATGCGTTATTCGACGAGCTACGAAAGCATGATATAGAGCCAGTCGTAACGCTTGCACACTTTGATGTGCCTGTTCACTTAATTGATACGTATGGAAGCTGGCGCTCTCGTAAGCTTGTGAGCCTATTCGAACGCTATGCAAAAACGGTGTTTGAACGTTACCAAGACAAGGTGACATATTGGATGACCTTTAATGAAATAAACATGCTGCTTCACCTTCCATTTCTCGGTGCTGGACTGGTCTTCGCTGAAGGAGATAATCAAAAACAAATTCAATATCAAGCAGCCCATCATCAATTAGTGGCTAGTGCCTTAGCAGTAAAAGCATGTCATGAAATCATTCCAGATGCACAAATTGGCTGTATGCTAGCAGCAGGGATGTTCTATCCATACAGTTGTAATCCAGAAGATGTAAAGCTGGCGATGGATAAGGATCGTGAATCCTTCTTCTTTATCGATGTACAAGCACGTGGGGAATATCCAGGCTATGCAAACCGCTTCTTCAACGAAAATAACATTCACATTGCGATGGAGCCTGGAGATCTTGAAATCCTCAAGAATCATACAGTCGATTACATCGGATTTAGCTATTATTCCAGTAGAACGATCAGCTCTGACAAAGAAGTGATGAAAAAAGCGACAAGCGGGAACGTATTCGGTTCAGCAGTGAACCCTTATGTATCTAAATCAGAATGGGGCTGGACGATTGACCCAGTTGGATTTCGCATCACCGCAAATCAATTGTATGATCGCTATCAAAAACCGTTGTTCGTAGTAGAAAATGGCTTAGGTGCTATTGACCAAGTAACTGAGGCTGGAACGATTGAAGATGATTACCGTATTGCATATTTACGTAGACACATTGCCGAAATGGCTGAAGCGATCGAAGATGGCGTACCAATTATTGGTTATACAAGCTGGGGGCCTATCGATATTGTCAGTGCCTCTTCCGGAGAAATGAAAAAGCGATATGGCTATATTTATGTCGATCGCGACAATGAAGGAAATGGTACTGGTAAGCGAATCAAAAAGAAGAGCTTTGACTGGTATAAACGCGTTATTTCATCTAATGGTCAGCAACTTGATTAGCATTTTAACGAATAAGAACTTTGGTATGCTCTTTCTTTTATGAAAGCGTTGACGTATGAAAAGAAATAGGCTTATAATACTAGTAAGTTATTAATAACTATAGATATGATGATTAGGGTTGTAACTGGTCAGCAGGCAAAACCTAAGTCACCTTTTATAGACCTGTATTAGGTTTATTTCAAAGTGGCTTAGGTTCTTTTACTTTTCACGAACGTTGTATGTGAAGGAAGGATAGCGAATGAAGATTCATAAAGTACTAAATAACAATGTTGTCAGTGCATTTGATGAAGAGGGCATGGAATTGGTTGTCATGGGAAGAGGGCTAGCATTTCAAAAGAAAGCTGGTCAAGAAATCGAAGCGGATAAAATTGAAAAGGTGTTCACCTTAAAGGATCAGCAAACCTTTGATAACTTTAAGCTATTGCTACGAGAAATTCCGGCTGAGCTCATGTCTGAGGTTGAGCTGATCATTAAGGATGCTAAGGAAGCCTTGAATACAGAGCTCAATGAAAAAATTTATTTATCCCTTCCAGACCATATTCATTTTTCTATCGAGCGTTATCAGCAAGGGATTACCATACGAAATGATATTCTTTGGGAAATTAAGCAGTTGTATAAGGATGAATTTGCGGTTGGAAAAAGAGCAGTAGCACGCATTAATCAACGGTTTGATGTCGAGCTGCCCGAGGATGAGGCAGCGTTTATCGCCATTCATATTATTGAAGCAAATATGAATGAGGACACAGAAAATACGTTTAACACGACGAAGTTTATTCAACAGATTATCAATATCGTCAAATATCATTTTAATGTGGAGTTCAATGAAGATTCGTTGAACTACGGACGCTTTATTACACACCTCAAATATTTTGCCCAACGTGTATTTAATGGTTCTCATTATAAAAATGATGATGATTACTTATATATCATGATTAAGCAAAAGCATAAAGAAGCATCCAAATGCACCGAGAAGATTAAAAGCTATATTAAAAGGCAATATAATCACGAGCTGACAAATGAAGAAATGCTTTATTTAACGATTCATATCGAACGTGTCGTGAACCGTTAAAATCCAGATGGATAGCCCTGTCATCATGAAATATCTTAACAAATAAATCATAAAAGCGATTAGGATTGTTACTGATTAAGCAGGCAAAACCTAAGTCATGGAAGAGGAACACGAGTATGTTCTAGCTCTTCTATTGGCTTAGGTTTTTTTCATACTCTTTTCGCTCAAACGCCTAGAGGAGGTTTACTATGGATAACCAAGCATTAGCTAAAGAAATTATACATCATGTGGGCGGCGAGGATAATGTACAATCACTTGTTCATTGTGCTACGCGTCTACGCTTTACCTTACAGGATCCTTCGAAGCCTAATAAGGACAAATTAGAAAATACAGAGGGTATTATTACAGTGAAGGAGAGCGGTGGACAATTCCAAGTGGTTATAGGAAACACCGTGCCCGAAGTGTACCAAGCAATTGGTGCGATTTCTAATATTCTAGAAGATGATAAAAAAACGACAGATGCTTCCACTAATGAATCAAAGGGGAATATTGTCGGACGTGTCGTAGATGTCATTTCTAGTATTTTTGCACCATTGTTAGGCGTAATGGCTGGAGCAGGTATTTTGAAGGGGCTACTATTAATTGCTGATAACCTAAATTGGTTAGACCCAGCCGGAAGCACCTACACGATTTTATATGCAGCTTCAGATAGCTTATTTTATTTCCTACCACTACTATTAGCGGTAACCACCGCACGTAAATTTGGTGCGAATGTTTTTACCGCATTGACAGTAGCTGGCGCACTTGTCTATCCAACCATTGTAGAATTAGAAGCACAGGATGCTGCTATCGATTTCTTCGGCATTCCTGTCGTGATGATGCCTTATTCATCAACGGTTATACCGATTATTCTATCTGTAATTATGATGAGTTATGTAGAAAAGCTCTCGAATCGCTATATTCACCAAAGCGTGAAAAACTTTTTAACACCGTTAATCTCTTTAGTCGTACTGGTGCCAATTACCTTAATTGTCTTCGGACCAATCGGTGTATCGATTGGTAATGGGATTGCCGACGCACTACTTGCTGGATTTAATTTTAGCCCATTACTTGCAGGAGCAGCATTAGGGGCTGGCTGGCAGCTATTCGTTATCTTTGGGGTGCACTGGGGACTTGTTCCTGTCTTTATCAATAACATCGCTGTTTACGGACAGGATGGAATTAAACCAGCAGCTACCGCTTCGGTATTCGCTCAAACTGGAGCAGCCTTTGGGGTATTCTTAAAAACGAAAAACAAAAAATTAAAAGCACTTTCCGGTTCAGCCACGATTACCGCATTATTCGGGATTACCGAGCCTGCGGTTTACGGAGTAACCTTACGATTGAAGAAACCCTTTATCGCCGGCATTATCGGTGGGGCCGTTGGTGGGGCAATTATCGGATACGGTGGTACACAAGCATTTGCCTCCGGTGCACCAGGGTTATTAACCCTACCGATCTTCTTCGGGCCAGGTGGCGAAGGATTTTTCGCCTTAATTCTTGGAATTACCGCTTCCTTCATAATCTCTGCCGTGCTAACCTATATGCTAGGCTTTGATGATCCAGTGGAAGAAACTGTTGAGGAAGCAAACACAGCTATAAAAGACGATAATATAGAATCGGTAGATGAGCAAATTTTTAGCCCATTGGAAGGAGAGGCAATTGCATTGACCAATGTAGCTGATCCTACCTTCGCTTCAGAGGCAATGGGTCAAGGGATTGCGATTAAGCCTCAGACAGGTCGGGTTGTTTCTCCAGTTAATGGAACCATCTCCGTTGCCTTTAAAACCAAGCATGCGATTGGTATCGTTTCGGAGAATGGTGCTGAACTATTGATCCACGTTGGTATAGATACCGTACAGTTAGATGGGCAGTACTTCACTTCTCACATCCAACAGGGAGATGTAGTGAACATTGGTGATGTTTTAGTAGAATTTGATATAAATAAAATCAAGGAGGCCGGTTATGATGTAACCACTCCAATCATTGTCACCAACTCGAACCAATACAGTACAGTCGATGCTACAGCTGAAAATCAAGTAAAAGAAAAAGATTCGATCCTGACACTTGTTGCAAAGGACTAAACAAATAAAACCCTCTATTGTAATAAACTAACCTAGTAATATGAGACAAGAAAACGCACCTATACTGCCTTTGCCCTGAATGGAACAGGGGGAAGGCAGTTTAGTTTTGAAAAAGGCCGTATATAGTTGTATATCGTACAGTACAATTCTATTTTTTCTAGTACAATAGTATTTGTAAGACACACCCTTTGGAAGGATACAATGATGGTATTATCAAAGCAACTCCCTTTCCGGGACATGCTTACGTAGTATAATCAGGTTGAATCTCCAGTAACTGGAGAACGTAAAATAAGATATTGGAGGTGAGTCATGTGCATGCAAACAGCGGCATGGATTTTCAGAAGGTTTTAGATTCTAAAGCTGTGACGGATACGTTTTCCATTGGGCAAGTGGCGAAAATGATTGGAACTAAGGTCAGAACCGTCCGTTATTACGATGAAATTGGGTTAATAAAGCCTACGAGCCATACGGATGGTGGACATCGATTATATACGGCAGAAGATATATGGCGTTTAGAGTTAACGATTACCTTGCGCTATCTTGATTTTAGTATTGATGAAATAAGCCAGCTCATTTCTGGGGAATTGCCGGTTGAAAAGGCACTCGATTGGCAGATCGAATCGCTTTCGACACAGGCTAGCGCACTCACCAATATGATTGCGATTTTACGTCAGGCGAAGCAGCACCAAGGGGATTCACTGCGTTATGTTTACGACCTCGTTCATGAAAAAGAATTAACTATCGAGAAACGAAAACAGTTCATTTCTGAGAAGGTGGAAACCTTGAACATTTTTGCAGAGATTCCTTCAGAATGGAAGGAGCCAATGTTATATTTTTTCAATAAATATATTGTCAATCAAGCGAGGGTAACAGCAAAACAAACAGCCGCTTGGAATGAGCTTCAGGAGCTGATAAACGATCCCCAATTTATCAAGGAACTGAATAATATTGAGTTTTTCTTCTTACATACAGGTTATAAACCTCGTTACAGTGTAGCCACATGGATGAAAAAGCTTGAGAATATACAATATCGATTGAATCATGCGGTGGATAAAAAACATGCTGCCGACAGTCCTTATGTACAGGCCATTGTCGAGGATATGATTATGCTTTATGTCAATACAGAGCAAGCATTTAATAAGGAAGATTTTATCCGTTCTTTTGCAGAATATGTTCAGCAAACGAGGGCGCCACTGCTCGAACGCTGCAATACACTATGTTCCATTATAAGTCCTTCATTTCATTTGCTTGCAAAAGGTAATCTCGTACTTTATCAGAGCTTACAGCTAAAGCTAGAGCAACTGTCAGATCAATCATGCGAACAGCCTGAAGGCTAACGTCCCCTGGCTGTTCACCTGTACCATTTAGCCTTTTTCCAGCTCAAACGCCGGGTGTTCCCCCATATTTTGCTCCAATAGCTTAAATGGCTGCTGCTTTAAATAATGATCGAAGAAATCCTGCGTGTAATCGTTAATGAGCCGATGAGCCTTTCGGGCATCAACCCCCTCCAGTTTTTCATATATTGGTGAAAACAGATATAAATCAGAGAAGCCCATATGCTTCATGTCTTTTATTTTCATCCAGTAATTTCCACCTACAGCCACATGTTTATACCGCGGTAACGTTTCCTCTATAATTTGGACAGACACTGTATCTGCGGTGTTTTTCACCTCTATGGAGTCATCGGCACTCATCATCATAAAGGGCTTTTTCATCCCTTCTGCTGGAATCCGTTGTTTTCCATATAAAATGCCATCCATATTAATTGCAGCCTTTATTCTAGAATCCGACATTAGCATCTGTGCACTTGTCGCCCCTCCAAAAGAGTGGCCAAACATCCCTACATTGCTCATATCCATGCGACCCGTAAAACGACGATCCGGATCATTATTGGCTAGCTTCTCTACTTGATCCAGCACAAACTTGGCATCTGCTACCCAGCCTTCATTCGCTTTATCCAAGTAAGCGATTGATTCGGTATCTTGTGGCACAAAGTTTGCAACACGACCATCAGCAAAAACAGATGCTGTACTACTGTACGTATGATCTATGCCCACCACTATATATCCATGACTCACTAAATGCTCGATCTGAAAAGTATTCTGATTCTTATGCCCACTAAATCCATGCGAGAAAATAAGAACCGGATAAGATGGCTCCCGATTGGAAATCGCCGCGTTCTCAATGGCATGTGTTTTAACATAAGCGAACGTCGTAAACAACAGTTTCGGCATATTCAGAAGCTTACTATACCCCTCCACAAACACATCTGGGTTAGAAAAATAGAGCTCTGTTTCTCCTTCTGCTTGAGCATCTGCAGGATACCAGATCTGCACCATTAACTCTCGCTTGTCACCCGGATCTGGCGTGAAGGTTTCATCCCGCGCCTGATCCTTCCAGTCGTAGGTAACGGTGCCGATTTTGTACGGACCTGTCGGCTCCTCAAAGGTGAAGACCGGAAGTATAAGCGGCAGCGCAACGGCCACGGAAGAATAGATTACAGCTAACGTTATCAGTGCTATTCGTTTTACGCGGGATGCTTTTGTCACCACTCGCTCAGCAGACTGTTCGGATTTGAACAGCAATCTACCGGCTACAGCCACTAACGGAACTACTGTCATAACATAAGCCGGAATCATCTGCCAGCGCCAGCCTTCAATAACTCCATGTATCAGTATTAGAATGGTGGAAACACCGAAACCAATAAGCAACCAAGGCACAGGCTTTTTCTTGGCAACTAGAATCCAACCGATCAGCAAAAGGTTGAAGACAATAACGACTATCTCAAAAAATCTCATATGCATAGAACCTCCTCGTTTACGTTAGCTTCTAGCTTCAAATGCTAGCTGCTTGCTAATATAAACAATACATTATCCAGTAGGTGGAGATTCAAGGACTATTTTATTCATTCAATCACTGCAACTTAACGGAAAGGCGAAGTTGGTGAATGGCGAATTTCTTCTCTAGATATTCTGTACGAGGCTCTTTAAGGAAGTATTGACTTTATTTTTTAATGATTGCTTAAAAGAAGTACATGGTATAGGCGTTAATAATATAGGTGACCTCTGAGCGGGCAGTGGATACATTGCTTTCCTTACTCATGATTAAGTTTAAAGTTAGGATATGTTCAGATTAATTTGTGATTCATTATAATCATATCCTTTAATAGCCCTTTGCGTAAGTCACTCCAATTATATTAATCTTAAGTCTTCTTTTAGACTAATTACTTTCATTCTTGTTTTTGTCGCCTTTGAAAGCGAGTAACTTTTTCACGATTTCCGCATATTCTCATTGAACACCATTTTCGCCTTCCACGAGTATCGATAAACAATAAAACGCAACTTGGATTCGCACAACGATGTATAGAGGATAATTTATTGCTTGTATAAAGTTTAATAGCATCCAGTGCTACTAGCGAAATTAAAACATTAGATGGTTGTCCAATGGGGACAGGTATTAACTCATTATTTTCTACCTTATAAGTGAATGGTGCCTTTTCAATAACTGTTTCCAGATAATTAATCCACCCTTCAGAAAGATCTTCTCCATCGGCTAAACTTTCATATCCCTTACGCAAAAATGAGCGAATCTCTCTTAAGATTGGTAAGACCTGACTAGACCACTCTTGTACATTATCTGAAATTTGTTTAGTTAGAAGAATATTCTCCTCTAGTAAAGTATTCACCCAATTAATTACATCTTCTGATTTTGTCAACAAATCATATCGGGTTCCATTCCGAACCACTTCTGTATTTACCAAATCCAAAGATAGATAACCAGAAATTAGTGGGAAGTTACTTTCACTAACCATTATAATCCCTCATTTCTATAATTATTTTAATATTAACCTATTGTAGCATACTTGACAGGTTAATTATAATTGTATATTGTATTAACCATTAAAATATAAATTTAATGGTTAATACATTTATAGGAGGAGATTTTTTGCAACATTCTTTTATGGGTAATCGAGTAATTCTGATTACATTTATCACACTTATGGGAGCATTTGGTCTAAACCTGACAGCAGGGCAATTTTTTGCTCCACTGAATAACACCTACGGATGGGACTTAACAACACTTAGTTTAGCAGTGTCTCTCAATATGATAACTTGGGGGATTTTCCAACCGATTATGGGGAAATGGATTGATAGGTTTGGTCCTAAGTCAGTAATTGCTAGTAGTGCAGCGTTAATGGGAATTGCATTTTTGCTATCTGCAACAATCACTGAAGTATGGCAATTCTTTATTTATTATGGGGTTTTTACCGCAATTGGTTTTGCAGGCTGTGGTTCTATGGCCAACTCAGTATTAGTATCAAGATGGTTTGTGAAGAAACGGGCTAAAATGCTTTCAAGAAGTTCAATGGGAATGAACATTGGTCAACTTTTACTATTACCTTTAACTGGTTATCTAATTGCTAACACTGGTTTCCACTCTGCATTTGTGGTACTTGGAATGATTATTCTGGTTGTAGTCGTTCCTTTAGTTTTATTTGCAGTTAAAAATAATCCAGAAGATGTTGGTCAATTGCCAGATGGAGATTCTACGGCAATATTTTCACCACCTCAGAGTGCAAAATTGTCAGAGGCATTAAGAAGTGGTCAGTTTTGGATTGCAAGCCTAGGATTTGCTTCTTGTGGTTTTACACTATACTTAGTAACCATGCATCTTCCAAATTTCGCAGTTGATCTAGGGGGGGATACCTCACTTGGGGGGCAATTACTTGGTATTGCTGCTTTTGCGAGTGCAGTTTCAATGTTTGTAACAGGACAATTAACTCGTAATTTTGGAAAGAAAAATTTGTTGATTATGCTTTATATTATTCGCCTGATAGCATTTATTTGGCTAGCAATATCACCAGGGATATGGCAGTTATATGTATTTTCAATTGTTTATGGAGTTTCATCAATGCCAATCATTCCACTAGTTACGGGGATTATTGGTGATCGATTTGGTAAAAATGCAATGGGAAGTATTCTAGGGTTTAGTTGGCTTCTTCACCAAATATTTGCTGCATTAGGTGTATTCCTTGGTGGGTACCTTCGAGCAATAAGTGGAGATTACTCTTATGCATTTGGAATGGGTGGCTTAATATTAGCAATCGGTGCAGTAATTACATTTTTTATGGAAAAAGATAATGTCTATTTGCAAACCAAAACTATTAAAGCACAGTAAAATTAAAGGAAGGGAAGTTATTTAATGAATAGTTATCCTATAAAACAGTTACATTTTGCGCGAAAGAGCACAATTAATTACATTAAAGATATAAATGAAAGTAAATTAGAAATTATACCTTTGGGGCTAAATAATAATATTAAATGGAATTTAGGACACATGTACACTGTAATGGATAAATTTTGTTTCCATCTCATTGGTGAAAATTCAAGAATCCCAGACAATTTTGATCAACTATTTGCTCCCGGGACTTCACCTAAGGAATGGCGAATAAATACTCCAAAAAAGGATGAATTGACCCATTTATTAAGTGAACAAATAAGCAAAGTTGATTCTTTATTATATGGCCGAATGGATGAAAAAATTGAGCAACCATATACTACATCTACTGGACTTGAATTAAGATCAGTCGGAGAGTTAATTAGTTTTTGCCTATATCATGAAGGAATGCATTTTGGGGCGATTAAAAATATAACTAGTTTAATCGACAACATAAAACCTAAGAAATAAAGATAGCATAATTGGGTATTAAGAATAAAAATTACCTTTCCGTTTCTATACTTATTTGATGCCTTCATGTTACTCGAAAAATTTGCTGATTGGCACATTATTATATCAATAGCAATTAACGACCAAAAGACATCATAATTAATAAAGGGGCTCTATGCAAATAGGCCCTTCCTTGTAATTTACAATTCATTTAGCCACTCCTTATGAATCACAATTTCCACCCTTTGTTTTACCACTATTTGTGATACGGTTTACCGTGGTAAATAAGAGGAAAAAAAATAAGCATTGATAGTAACCTCCCAATGCTTATTTTCATATTTACAGGTAAGAAGCGTTGTTGGAGTAAAAAAACGCTTACTATCCTTATCTTAGAATTTTACTAATCCCTCTGTTTGTTATCTATTCTTTCTAAACGAAGTTCATGAAGCGTTTTTATTTGTCCTTCTGGAATAATCCATTCATATACACTCATTGCACTCCAGCCTGTTACAACTTTTCCCCATTGATTATAAGACATTATATTCTCATTAAATGAAACCGTTTTTTCATCTACTACAGTTGCATCTGAATTATCTTGATTTTTAATAGATACTTTTTGATTTGGTGATAGTATCCCCCACTCAAATAGTTCCTTCATTCTAGGCAGATATCTTTTTTTACTTATTCGATTTGAATTATCCCTTTTAATACTACTATTAGATTCTGCCAAATCTACATAGAAATCCTCATTCCTCTGTACTGGCAATATCTTAGTAAAATCAATAAAAAGTTGATCTGCAAATTTGAGTGGTTCAATTGTAAAACAAGAGATATCAACATTATTGTTACTCAACCATGCACACGCAGATAAAGTTTGATCATCAAACTGTGAAGCTACTAAAATGATTCTCTGCTTTTTGTTAAATATTCCTTTTGATTCGTTACTTTCCAAGAATGTATTCAAATTACGCTGAGCCTGTTCTACGGCAGTTAGTCCTTGTTGTGAGATCTCTCTTTTTTTCTCAATGTATGGTGCATAAATTTTATTTACCAGCGTTTCCACATTATTTATCTTTGCAAGAGTTGCTGCGTATCTGATCGCCTGAAACTCAAAAGGCTCTTTTCGAGATTTAATGTCATCCAGATCACGTTTTATTTCGATTAACACAAGATTTCCATTTTCATCAACAGCTATTAAATCTGTGCGTCCACTACTTATATCACGAACTTGTTGTCCGACTAATAATAAATTTTCATCATCTTCTACTAACAATTCTAGATTAGAAGCTAAAAATTCCTCTAATTGAGCTTCTCTTAAACCTAGATCTTTAAATGTAGTTTTCTCAACCTCAGAATTTGGAATATTCAACGTATTATTTTGTAATTCTAAAGGATAGAACATTCTAATCAGCCCTTTCACTATACTAACCAAATCGATGTAATTGTAGAATTACTTGTATCGTTCGTTACGTTATGTATACATTTCTCTAATTATTTTATTTGCCGCTTATATTATCGTCACGTTGATTAGACAATTTAAACGCGTTCTATGCGCTTAATTTTCTTTTCCATCCATACTAATTAAAATTATACTAGAATAATCTTACACTTGAAAACTTCTCTAACTCCTAGTAAACTATTCAAGTGTTCACTAAAAATAAATCGTACACTGTATAACCTCAAGAATATGGCTTGGGGGTCTCTACCAGGAACCATAAAATCCTGATTACAGAAAATGAGTCTATCATTTTTTGTAATCAGGATTTTTTTGTTTCCTAAGTAACTATCTATGAGAAAGGACGAAAAACAGAATATGAATATAAAAGTTTTTATATTAGCATTATCCACTGTTGCGGTTGGACTTGTTGAACTGATCGTTGGTGGAATACTTCCTACGATTGCAGAGGATTTAAATACCTCTCTTAGCTCTGCTGGACAGTTTATTACCGTTTTCGCACTTATTTATGCAGTTTTTGGTCCAGTATTACTTGTTCTAACAAGTAAATTGGAGCGTAAAAAAGTATACCTTATTTCCTTAGGTATCTTTTTCATCAGTAATATCATGACGTATTTCAGCCCTGATTTTACATTTATGATGATTGCAAGGGTTTTAAGTGCGATGAGTACAGCACTGATTGTAGTACTATCGTTAACGATTGCTGCCAAGATTGTTGCACCAGAACACCGAGCAAAGGCGCTTGGACTTATCTATATGGGGATTAGTTCATCCCTTGTCATGGGTGTGCCATTAGGAATACTCATTTCCGATAACTTCGGATGGCGTGTGATTTTCCTTGGCATTGCCATCTTATCTATTATTTCGTTTGTGCTTATTTCTATCTTCTTAGAACAAATTCCAGGTGGAAAAGCAGTTCCGCTCAAACAACAGTTAAAAGCTGTTGCTAGCTTGAAGATTGGAAGTGCCCATTTGGCAACGGTATTTATGCTAGCAGGGCATTATACGCTGTATGCATACTTCACACCATTTTTAGAGACTGAGCTCCATATGAATGCGTATTGGATAAGTATTTGTTATCTATTATTTGGTATTGCAGCAGTAAGCGGAGGAGCATTTGGAGGGTACCTATCTGATTCGGTTGGTCCGCAGAAAAGTATCATTTTCGTAATCACGACCTTTGCTGCGATGCTATTCTTATTACCATTAACGACCTTCTCCCTTGTTCTATTCATCCCCGTGATGATGATTTGGGGAGCACTGAGCTGGAGTCTATCTCCACCACAACAAAGCTATTTGATTGATACAGATCCGGAAACATCCGACATTCAGCAAAGCTTCAATAACTCAGCACTGCAAATCGGCATTTCTATCGGATCCGCATCTGGGGGACTCGTATTAAATCAAACTGGAACAGTTACCAATGCAGCTTACTTCGGTGGCGCACTTGTGATTGTATCCTTACTGTTTGCTGCTTTTTCTATAACAAGTAAGAAGAAGGATGAAGAAGGAGCAATGGTTGGTGATACGGTGAGTGATCGAGGGTAATGGTAGGGTTAAGCTAATCTTTATTAGAAAGACCATTTAGTCATCGTTTTCCATAGCATCTAGATTTAAAATAAAATAAACCAAACGTTAGTATTACATTTTGGTTTATTTTATTTTAAATAAATCCAATTGTTCTTTACCTTGGATTATTAGGGGACAATTCAGAGTCAGCATATTCTAATCCACCGGAACTACTGAGTTAATAAAGAACAAATGAAGGTAGGTATCACTTTCCATTCCTCACTAGGCTTCCTATTAAAACCTTCCTTGATCCAAACAAACACGAATGCTTTCTTCTAAAATAGCTTTCTCTTAAACCATTGTACAGAGCGATCTGTTCAAGGAAGATAAAATAAGCTCCATTAGAACAGAAAGAAACTAGGTAGAATAGCTAGAAAAACGCGAAGCTTTGACAAAAATAGAAAGCAAACATTATATCCATAAAAAATGTTTGCTTTCTAGATATTTATTTCGCTAATACAAGTGGAGAAAAAACAATATAAGATGCTACTACAATAACCAGTATTAAAATACCTACCCACTTAGAATGTTTCCAAGGAGTAATATCAACTTTGTTTTTATATTTATCAAATTGAAAGTCCTCTTGATCCGGCTTCAACTGGCTATAGAAATATAGGATACCTAAGTCTAATAGGAACAAAACGCTCCAGACATATAAATAATGTACATCAGGAATCACTACCTTTGAAAGCGCATAAACAATAATGTGAAATAGTAATGCAACTTTCGCCCCAGTAGCAGATGTTTTTCTAGAAAAGAAACCAACTAGAATGATAGCTAAAAGTGGCATACTGTATAATCCATTGAACTCTTGGATTACTGCATATAATCCCTGTGGGAAAAGTGAAATAAAAGGTGCTATCAAAACAACTATTATCCCAATTACAACCGTTAGAATTCTTCCTGCTTTTGCTATTTGATGGTTTGTTGCCTGCTTATTAATAACCGGCTTGTAGAAGTCTAAACTGAATAAAGTAACAGTAGCATTTAGTGCCCCTACAAAAGAGCTAATAATCGCTCCAAATATTACTGCCCCAAAAAATCCGGCAGCCCAATTAGGTAACACTTCTGCTACTAATGCAGGATAAGCAAGGTCCATTTGCATTCCTTCACCAAACATATTGTAAGCTAAAATACCAGGAATAACTAAGAATAACATGCCTGTAATTTTAAAGAAACCAACGAACATTGCCCCTTTTTGTGCTTCCTTTAAGTTTTTAGCTGCAAGTGCTTTTTGCACAATCATTTGGTTTGTACACCAGAAATACAAATTATTAAATAGCATTCCTAAAAATAAAGTTGGCCATGGTACGATAGATGAATCTAGAGCTCCCCATGCATTTAGTTTTTCAGGGGAACTATTTAAAAATATATCTAAACCACGGAAAAAGCTATTTTCCCCTAAAGCAATAACTGCTAAAACTGCAATTGTCAATCCGCCAAGAAGGAGACCAATTCCATACAGCGTATCACTATGTGCTATAAGTGAAAGTCCCCCTACAAACAGATACGTAACACCTACCAAGCCAATAACTGTAGAAATAATGACAACTGCAGTTATGTTACTAACACCAAGATGCTCTTCAATCCCAAACAAATCATTAAAAATTAATGCACCGGAATATAATACAACTGGCATAAAACTTACTACATAAGTAACTATAAAGAGGATGGAAACTATTCTTTTTGTAAACGTATCATAACGAATCTCAATAAAATCTGAAATCGTATTTACACCATATTTAAAATATTTCGGCAAGAAAACCCAAGCTAGCATAACAATGGCTACAGAAGCTGTTACCTCCCATGCCATAACTTCCATACCAGCTACATAACTTTGACCATTTTGACCTACTAATTGTTCAGTAGAAAGATTTGTCATAATAATAGTCATACCAACAGT
This sequence comes from Virgibacillus salarius, assembly GCF_039521925.1. Lineage (NCBI taxonomy): Bacteria > Bacillati > Bacillota > Bacilli > Caryophanales > Bacillaceae > Virgibacillus > Virgibacillus salarius. The sequence continues at coordinate 27,420 of NZ_BAAACY010000088.1, forward strand.
TGTTCCGACGAGAGAACGACCACCTAGAAAATACCCCTCTGAATCTTTTTTATCTATGCTTCTACTGCGATAATAAGCATATAAGTAAATGAACGCCAATACTAACACAAAACTAAAAATACTAAATAGATTCAACTCTTTCCCCCCTAACAAATGATTTATTCAGATATTTCTTAATATTTAACGTCTACTAATTTATTTTCATTGAACGATTTTTGACAGGCTAAAGCCACTTCTGTTCCTCGTAATCCATCAAGACTTGTTACTTCCGGTGACTTATTTTCACGAATACAACGTACAAAATCTTTTATTTCATTCTCATATGCTCGCGCAAATCGCTCAGGAAAATGTTGTGAGGACGGGCGAACTGTACCATGCTCGTTAAATACTGTCACTTTATTCTTTTCAGGTGCTGCGGCAACTCGAATCATTCCCTTAGTCCCAATGATTTCTGTCTCTACATGGTACCCATGTGAAGCGGTACGACCCGCCACGAGTAAAGCGGTTACATTATTCTCTAATTTCATAGTCACCGTTCCCATATCTAACTCATTCACTTCACTCAATTCAGGAGCAGCTTTATTATTACCGGTAGCCCAAACGGTTGAAATTTCCGAATTAGTTAACCATCTAATTACATCAATATCATGAACACTCATATCTAGAAATAACCCACCACTAGGACTCTTTTTTGCAAAGTTTACAAAACTATCTAATTCTTGAATTGGGTCAATACTATATGAACGAATTAGTGAGATATCTCCAATTCCTCCATTATCTATCAATTCTTTAGCGTATAAATAGTCTTCGTCATACCTTCTCATAAACCCTAAATGAAAAATACGATCATGTTTCTCAATAACTTTAATCGTATTTTTAATATCTTCTACATCTAAACCAATTGGCTTCTCACAAAATATATGTAAATTTTTTGCTAATGCTAATCTTATATGTTCTGTATGGAATCCAGACGGGGTTACAATACAAACTGCATCTAATTCTGGATTTTCCAGCATATCCTCATAGCTTGTGTAAGTATAAGGAACCTTATATTTCTCTTTCACTTTTTTGTTTATTTTCTCATCTAGATTAGAGATTGCTGTTAATTCTATTCCTTTCATGTTATATATATTTTCTGCATGAATTAAACCCAACCTTCCCAATCCAGCTACACCTATTTTAAGCGTTTCCATTTTATTTCCTCCTATAATAATTTTAGTTAAATGTTATTATTAGTTATATCTTTGTTATATATTAGTACAACATGTAATAATTAGTCAAGTATTAGTTAAATATTGGTTAATTATTTGTTATTTTTTGTGATATAATTGAATTATAGTAGAATTACTTTCATACTATACAAATTACCTTCCATAAAAGAACCTGAGATAAAACACAACTTCTTTACTCAAAACACGAATAATCATGTTATCACGCCGCACCGTGAAAATATACTCGCTTTCCGCGGGGCACGGCCTCAGCTAACTTGGTAAAGAAAAAACCTTTACCAAGTGGATCTTCGGACTCGTGCTGTTCCCGCAGGAGTCTCGCCTATTTCAGGTGCTAAATGAATGATTATAATCAAAAAACGAACGATAATTAATTTTGAATAATTATCGTTCGTTTTTACTGTTTCTTCATTCTTTTATCTCAGCCTCTTCTACATCATAAGCTTTATACTTTTTCTGCCATTTTCAAGTGAAGCTCTGCTAATTCTTGTGCCATATCACAAATTATTTGAGCATTTGTCACATGATCCATCGCATGTATTAAAAAAACATTGATATCAGCTTGCTGCTCTCTAGAATTTAACTGAAGTAGCTCCGTTTGTTTATTATGTGCATTTATCAAATGCTTTTTTGCATAAGAAATCGCCTCTTCATATCCTGTGATATCTCTTCCCTTTGCAAACTCCAATGCATTATAAGCGAATGTCTTTACTTGTGAAGCTTCCATAATTAAAGGCATGAATACTTGCACATCAATTAACATCCTTATAACTCACTCATTTGCTCATAAATGCTGTAGACATTCATTGTATTATAGTCACTTACAGAGATTTTAACCACTTTAGCATCTGTCGATTCGATGTATTTATCAGCTACATGATGAACTTGTGGACCCAATAATACAACATCAACTTTATTCTGTTTCAGATAGTCTAACCCTTCTTCCATACTTTTGGATTGAATATCATAATCCTCCCCCTTTTCCTTAGCAAGATCCTCTAATTTTTTTACTAATAAACTCGTAGTTATTCCAGCTTCACAGACTACAATTACTTTATCCAAAATTATCATCACTCCTGTAATTTATTATTTTTATTCACACAGATCTTAAGCATACAAAACGTGATATTTATTGTAAGAGCTTACTAATTTGTTATCTTAAGCTAAGTCAACATTTCACTATACACTAATATGACTGGGGTATAAAACGCTATATTGATTATGCTCACTGTGTTTAATGTATTCTATCGGTGGTTCTTGATTTGTTATTAAATAATCAATTTCACTAAAATCACAATAGGTAGTTAATGCATATTTATCAAATTTTGTATGGTCAACAAGTATAAATACTTGCTCACTTTTCTGAATCACCTTTGCTTTTACTTGTGTCTCTAAAGGCGAAGAGTTTGTTATCCCCTTATCTAAAGAAATACCGGTGGAAGCCATAAAAGCTTTATTAAAATTATACTTTTGAATTACTTCTGCACTTTCTGTTCCAACATATGACCTTGTAGATCGTTCGAAAACACCACCAGTTGAATAAATATGTAAATTCGGATATGCACTGGCATCCAATGTGAAATCTAAATTATTGGTTACAATGGTAATATTTTTATGTTTCATAAATTCTAGCATCTCTACAGTAGTTGTACCAGAATCAATAAAAATAATATCTCCCTCTTCAACAAATTCTGCTGCTAATTTAGCAAGTTGTTGTTTTTCATTAAATTGCTTTATTTTACGATCTTGATAAGGAACTGTTAAAGGTTTTGCTATTGAAACTCCACCGTATACCTTCACTAGTTTTTCTCCATCAACAAGTTCTTGTATATCTCGCCTAATTGTATTTTTTGATACATCAAATCGTTCCACTAACTCATCAAGTGATACGGACTCTTTCTCTTTCACAAATTCGAGTATGGCATTTACTCGTTGTGCTTTTAACATACTAAGTGCTCCCTTCTTTATTTTTTCATCTTCCACAATGCTAAGATAAGTTCGTGCAATCATATTCATGTTAACTATATATTAACTTTTTAATAATTTATGCACAAATCAAATCATTTTCACCAATGAATAAAACATCGTAATTCAATCCCCCTGGTATTTACTTCCTTTCCAATAAGCTTTTAATCATAGTCTTCACCATTTACTTCTATTACTACCTACTAAGTCAGCAATCCTACTTTAAACTTATTTCTTCTTATTACAAATCCGTTTACATTTATAAAGATAGTCTTATTCTACATTATATAATCCGAGAGTTCCAAGTCATATTTAATGAATCAAATGCACGAAAACTACTATACCCATAGACAACCAAACTTAAAACTTATACACATAATTTATCTAACTTTATATAAAGTTTTGGTAATATTGTTGTTAACTTTTTGTATTTTATGTGCTATAATCTTAGACAAGAAAAGAGGTGATCAACATCAAATCTAAGCGCATCGCTAAATTGGAAGAATATATTACCCATAAGCAACAAGCTTCCTACGATGAACTCGTTGATAAGTTCGCTGTTTCTAAAAATACAATTCGTAATGATGTACAAGAATTAATAAAATCTGGAAAAATCATAAAAGTCCACGGTGGTGCAGCTGTAAAAAATCCTGTACAAGAAAAATCACAAAATAATGAAGTAACAAAACCTTTAACTTCCTTCACCTACCGGAAAGAAACAAATCTAGCAGGAAAGCAACGAATTGCACAACAAGCTGCTACATATGTTCAAGAAGGTGACATTATTTTTATAGACACAGGTACAACGGTATTGGAAATGATAGAACATATTCAAGAAAAAACGATTACAATTGTCACTAATAATATTGACATTATTCTGAGAACGATTCCTTTTGAGAATCTTACCGTTTATAGTCTCGGAGGATTGCTCGATCGAAGATCTCAATCTTTCACAACCCTTCAGGCACAGGAAATTATTAAAAAATACAATATCAACAAAGCTTTTTTAGCTGCAACTGCCATTTCTATTAAAAATGGTATTACAAGTTCAATTCCTGAGGAAACAGAGTTAAAATCCTATATTGCTAAACAAATTGATCAGAAGTTTTTATTAGTTGATCACCAAAAATTTGATAAAGTCGCCCTCACTACTTATTGCGACTTAAATCAATTGGATTATCTCATTACTGATCGATTACCAAATAACAAGTATGTCGAATATTGTACGAATAATAAAGTTGAGCTAGTGACTGCAAATCCGAATAAAGGAGTAAAGAAATGCCTTTAGTAAAAATTGATTTAATAAAAGGTAAAAAGCCTGAAGAAATCAAACAGATTATGGATGTAACGCATCATGTTTTATTGAAAACGTTTCAAGTTCCTGAGGGAGATCGCTATCAAATCGTTACTCAACATGAACCATATGAAATGATACTAGAAGATACTGGATTAGGATTTAGTAGAAGTAGTAATGTACTTTTGTTTACTGTAATCAGCACGCAAAGAACCGATAAAATGAAGCAAGACTTTTATCGAATTTTGACTGACAAATTAAAGTCTGAGTGCCAGATTGATTCGAAGGATGTAATGATAACGTTTGTTACAAACGGAGCTGGAGAATGGAGCTTTGGCTTTGGAAAAGCCCAATTCTTAACAGGTGATCTCTAGAGATTTATGAAGGCGCTATCTATCTTTCAGATTACTAGTATTAGAAGTTGTTAGAATAAAGAGGAGGATATCAAATGTCTAAAAAACTAAAAAACTTTATTAACGGTGAGTGGGTCGAAAGTAAAACTGATAACTATGAAAATGTTTATAATCCAGCTACAAAAGAGGTATTAGCTCAGGTACCAATCTCTACTTCTGTAGATTTCGAAGATGCCGTACAATCCGCTCAGGCAGCTCAAGATAAATGGAAAAAGGTATCTGTAGCAAAACGCGCTCGTATCTTATTTAAATATCAAAACCTATTAGAGGAACATAAAGAAGAATTAGCTAAATTAATTACACAAGAAAACGGAAAGAGCGTTAGTGAAGCATTAGGTGAAGTTGGACGTGGTATTGAAAACGTAGAATTTGCTGCTGGTGCGCCAACACTAATGATGGGTGATTCACTTGCAACAATCGCAACAGATGTAGAAGCTACAAACTATCGTTATCCTGTAGGGGTTGTCGGCGGGATTGCTCCATTTAACTTCCCAATGATGGTTCCATGCTGGATGTTCCCAATGGCAATCGCTTTAGGTAACTCCTTCATCTTAAAACCATCTGAAAAGACACCTATTCTTGCAGCTAGACTTGCAGAATTATTAGATGAAGCTGGTCTTCCGAAGGGTGTATTCAGCATTGTTAATGGTGCACATGATGTGGTTAATGGTATTTTAGATCACCCTGCTGTGAAAGCAGTATCCTTCGTAGGTTCTAAGCCTGTTGGAGAATATGTATACAAACGCGGAAGTGAAAACTTAAAACGCGTTCAGGCATTAACTGGTGCGAAAAATCACTCTACTGTACTAGCAGATGCTGACTTAGACTTAGCAACTAAAGAAGTAATTAGCGCAGCATTCGGTTCAGCTGGAGAGCGTTGCATGGCTTGCGCCGTTGTAACAGTAGAAGATTCTGTTGCAGATGAATTTATCGCTAAATTAAAAGAAGCTGCTGACAACATTAAAATGGGTAATGGCCTGGATGAAGGCATCTTCTTAGGACCAGTTATTCGCGATGAAGCAAAACAACGTACACTTGGCTACATCGAAAAAGGTATTGAAGAAGGAGCTACATTAATTCGTGACGGCCGCGATGAACAATTAGAAGACGGTTACTTTGTTGGACCAACTATTTTTGACGGGGTAACTCAAGATATGTCCATCTGGAAAGATGAAATTTTTGCTCCCGTACTGTCTATTGTACGTGTGAAAAACTTAAAAGAGGCTGTTGAATTTGCTAACCAATCTGAATTTGCTAACGGTGCTTGCCTATTCACTACAAGTGCATTGTCCGTACGCTACTTCCGCGAAAACATCGATGCAGGGATGTTAGGAATCAACTTAGGTGTGCCGGCTCCAATGGCATTCTTCCCATTCTCTGGATGGAAGTCTTCCTTCTATGGTACATTGCATGCTAATGGCAAAGACAGTGTAGATTTCTATACGCGTAAGAAGGTAGTAACAGCTCGTTATCTTGAACCTGATTTTTCATAATAAGAGAATACCAGCTTTCCAGTATTAACACGAGGTTGGGGCTTGTTATCCCACTACCCCGGCCTCAGCCCATATTGAAAGGAGTCCGTTATGAGTCATTTACTAAGAAAACCTGAAAATAATAAACTAGCAGACGGCGTGACGCTTGTTCATGAAGTGACAGAGAAAAATTCCGATCTTCATTATGTCGGTTTTAAAGTTGTTGATTTAGAACCTCATACTAGCTATGATGAAAAGCTGACTAATTTAGAACTTTGCGTTGTGGCACTGACAGGAAAAATCACTGTCACAGATGGATATCAAAGCTTCTCGGAAATCGGTACGCGTGACAGTGTATTTGAACGAAAACCAACGGACAGTGTTTATATTTCCCACAATAAAACAGCTACGATTACAGCCGTTACAAAAGCTCGTGTAGCACTATGCTTTGCCCCATCCGATAAAGAGCTGCCGACAAAGCTGATTAAAGCTGAGGATAATGGGGTAGAGCATCGAGGCAAGTATCACAACAAACGTCAGGTACACAACATTTTGCCAGACTCTGACCCTTCTGCAAACAGCTTGCTTGTTGTAGAAGTATTTACAGAAACAGCTAACTGGTCAAGCTATCCCCCGCATAAGCATGATCAGGATAATCTCCCGGAAGAGTCCTTCTTGGAAGAAAGCTATTATCATGAGATGGACCCTCCACAAGGATTTGTTTTCCAACGTGTGTACACAGAGGATCGTTCTTTAGATGAAACAATGGCTGTAGAAAACGCAAATGTTGTCCTTGTTCCGAAAGGCTATCATCCAGTCGGCGTTCCAGATGGCTATGCTTCCTACTATTTAAATGTCATGGCGGGGCCAGAACGTATTTGGAAATTTCATAACGAAAAAGACCACGAATGGATTATTGATAGAGATTAAAAACCAAAAGCGGAAAGCGCTTGGAGCTGGACATGGCTATACCAGAATGAAAATGAAATCATGCCATAGTTTAGTTTTTCTGGATTAATAGATTTTGAATCGTCCCTCCCTCTTTCTATTTTTATAAAATAGGACGCGGACGGTTCCTCTATGAAAATTCACAATTTAAGGAGCGAAAATCATGTCACTTACATTTAACCAGGATAGAGAATTCGATATTATCGCGATTGGCCGTGCAGCTATTGACTTAAATGCAAACGAATACAACCGTCCAATGGAAGAAACAATGACGTTTACAAAATACGTTGGCGGTTCACCTGCTAATATAGCTATCGGCAGCTCAAAATTAGGACTAAAAGCTGGATTTATTGGAAAAATTTCACAGGATCAGCATGGCAACTTTATCAAGCAATATATGCAGGATAAAGGAATTGATACTTCCAATATCGTTTTTGATACCGATGGACATAAATCCGGACTTACGTTTACAGAAATTCTAAGTCCAGAAGAATGTAGCATCTTAATGTATCGTGATAAAGTAGCAGACCTTTATTTAGATTCTACAGAAGTAAATGAAGATTATATTAAAAAAGCAAAAATGCTTCTTGTTTCTGGCACTGCACTTGCACAAAGCCCTTCTCGTGAAGCGGTATTGCAAGCCATTCAATACGCTAAAAAGAATGATGTAAAAGTCATATTTGAATTAGACTACCGACCATATACATGGAAATCAACTGAAGAAACAGCTATTTACTATTCTCTTGTTGCTGAGCAATCCGATGTCGTTATCGGTACACGTGACGAATACGATGTAATGGAAAAGCTTAATTCTACAGGTGATAACGAAAAAACGATTCATCACTTATTCCAGCATCATACTGAGCTTGTTGTTATCAAGCATGGTGTTGATGGTTCTTATGCATACGAGCCAGATGGAACAGTTCACCGCGGTCAAGCATACAAAACAAAGGTATTAAAAACATTTGGTGCCGGAGATTCCTATGCATCTGCATTCCTTTATGCGCTTATCAAAGGAAAAGACTATGAAACTGCTTTGAAATTTGGCAGTGCTTCTGCTTCTATCGTAGTCAGCAAGCATAGCTCTTCCGAAGCAATGCCGACTGTAGAAGAAATTGAACAGCTTATTCGCGAGCGTTCTTAAACTTCAAGAGAAAGGAAGGTTGAACAAATGAGTAAAAGAATCCGTCTAACAACTGCACAAGCGCTAGTAAAATTTTTAAACCAACAATTTATTTCTATAGATGGTATTGAAACACCTTTTGTTGAAGGTATTTTCCACATTTATGGACATGGAAATGTTTTAGGTTTAGGAGAAGCTCTTGAAAATAATCCAGGTCATCTAAAAAGCTATCAAGGAAAGAATGAACAAGGGATGGCTCATGCAGCAATTGCTTTTTCCAAACAGCATTTCCGCCAAAAGATTTTTGGTGTTTCTGCATCCGCAGGTCCAGGTTCAGCGAATATGTTAACTGCAGCAGGAACTGCTTTCGCAAATAATATCCCTGTATTATTCTTACCGGCAGATACGTTTGCAACAAGACAGCCAGACCCTGTTCTACAGCAATTAGAGCATGAGCATAGTACAGATATAACCACCAACGAAGCATTCAAAGCCGTTTCAAAATATTGGGACCGTATTGATCGACCAGAACAACTAATGAGCGCGTTATTACGAGCGTTTGAAGTATTAACTAATCCAGCAACAACCGGACCTGTAACCATTTGCTTGCCTCAAGATATTGAAGCAATGGCTTATGATTATCCGACTAGCTTTTTTAATAAACGGGTTCACTATGTAGATCGCAAATTGCCGACGCAACGGGAATTAGATGGAGCAATATCCTCCATTACTCAAAGTAAACGTCCAGTTCTATTAGTCGGTGGCGGTGCTAAGTATTCACAAGCGAGAGATGAATTAGTTGAGCTTTCCGAAAAAGCGAATATTCCAATTGTAGAAACACACGCTGGAAAATCAACCGTTGCGTTTACTCACAATAATAATCTTGGTGGAAATGGTATTTTAGGTACTTCTGCTGCGAATAAAGCGGTAATGAATGCTGATTTAATTATCGGAATCGGTACGAGGTATTCAGATTTCACGACTTCATCAAAAACATTGTTTGACTTTGATAATACAACATTTTTAAATATCAATGTAAATCGAGGACAAGCATATAAATTTGATGGTTTTCAAGTTGTAGCTGATGCCAAAGCAACACTGCAATTAATTAACAAACATATTGGTGACTATCAATCAAGCTACGCTGAAGAAATGAATGCATTAAGACTTGAGTGGGAGAAGGAACGTAATCGCTTAGCTGGAATCGAATTCAATCGAGATAATTTCACACCAGAAATTTCGGAGCATTTCAGTCAAGAGATTTTAAATGCGTATGCAGATGCTCTAAAAACGGAACTAACACAAACAGCCGCATTGATTAAAATCAACGATATAGTCGATGACGACGCAATTGTTGTATCTTCAGCAGGCTCCCTTCCAGGTGATATGCAGCGTCTTTGGAATGCTAATGTGACGAATACGTTCCATTTAGAGTATGGCTATTCTTGTATGGGTTACGAAATTGCCGGAGCTTTAGGAGCTAAATTAGCGAACCCTGACAAGGAATCGTATGCTGTTGTTGGCGATGGTAGCTTCTTAATGCTTCATTCTGAAATTGTGACAGCACTTCAATATGATAAAAAAATCAACCTTTTGTTATTCAATAATTCTGGATTTGGCTGTATCAATAATTTGCAAATGGATCACGGAAATGGAAGTACAGGAACAGAATTCCGTAATTTGCATAACGAAATCATGAATATTGATTACAGTAAAATTGGCGAGGGATATGGTTTGAAAACCTATTCTGTAAATAATTTGGAAGATTTAACTACAGCTATGGAAGACGCAAAAAGGCAAAGTGTATCTACATTAATTGAAATAAAAGTGCTGCCAAAAACAATGACAGATGGTTACGATGGCAGTTGGTGGAATGTAGGTGTAGCTGAAGTTTCAGAAAGAGAAAGCGTACAAAGAGCTTACGCAAAAACACAGCAAGTTCGCGATAATGCAAGACAATATTAATCGAAGTTGGACGTGATGATCTATGGGGAAACAGGATATTCAATGGGGAATTGCCCCAATCGGATGGCGTAATGATGATATACCCGAAATTGGTAAAGCTAACACACTATCTCACCTTTTAAGCGATATTGTTGTAGCAGGGTTTGAAGGTACCGAGGTTGGAGGCTTCTTTCCTGATGCAGAAACATTAAAAAAAGAAATTGAACTTCGTAACTTAAAAATTGCTGGTCAATGGTTTTCCAGCTTTATTGTTCGAGATGGTATCGAGAAAGCATCTGAAGCTTTTCATAAGCATTGTACCTATTTAAAAAAAGTTAATGCAGCCGTTGCTGTCGTTTCCGAGCAAACCTACAGTATTCAAGGGTTAGCACAAAATGTTTTTGCTAATAAGCCAACATTTTCAGATGAAGAATGGAAGCAGCTTACGAACGGCCTTCATGTCCTTGGTAAAATAGCAAATAGCTATGGTTTAAAGCTTGTCTATCACCATCACCTTGGAACCGTTGTCCAAACATTAGAAGAAGTGGACCGCTTAATGGAAAACACAAATCCTGCCTTGGTTCACTTACTTTATGATACTGGTCATATTTATGCCTCTGATAAAGAATATATGCCATTATTAGAGAAACATATTGACCGAATTAAACATGTACATTTTAAAGATATTCGTGATAATGTAATGCAAACTAGCAAAGAAAACGGTACATCGTTCCAATCCGCTTTTCTTGCTGGAATGTTTACCGTTCCAGGTGATGGCGGTATCGACTTTAAAAAAGTTTTTGATAAGCTACAAGAACATAACTACTGTGGCTGGATTGTTGTTGAAGCTGAGCAAGACCCGGAAATTGCCCATCCACTTGAATATGCGATAATGGCTCGGAAGTACATTGATGAAAACATTTTAAACTAAGTAACAACTATCGTTAAGAGGATGTTCACGTCAAATCCATATGCTGAAGTGGACATCTGGATATAGTCTATCAAGAATTGAGGTTAAAGTATGTCGCTTGTATCATTAAAAGAACTGATGCCTGAAGCAAAGAAAAAGCACTATGCTATTGGCCAGTTTAACATAAATAATTTCCAATGGGCAGAAGCAACCCTACGTGTAGCAGAAAGAGAAAAGTCTCCCGTTATTCTAGCTTCTACGGATCGAATTGTTGATTATCTTGGCGGATTTAAATTGATTGCTGCAACAACTAAAAAAATGGTTGAAGAAATGGGAATCACTGTACCTGTTGTTCTACATCTCGACCACGGACTATCTGTAGAACGCTGTATAGAAGCAGTTGACGCAGGATACAGTTCGGTAATGTACGACGGTTCAAAGTTGCCCTTGGAAGAAAACATTGCTAACACGAAAGAAGTTGTCGATTACGCCAAAAAGCAGAATGTATCTGTTGAAGCAGAAATCGGTTCTGTAGGAGGTACAGAGGACGGAATAACTTCTGGTATTAAGTATGCAGATCCCAAGGAATGCTATCAGCTTGTAGAAGAAACTGGAGTAGACTTGCTTGCAGCAGCGCTTGGATCTGTTCATGGCATATATCAAGGCGAGCCTAAATTGGCGTTTGATTTAATGCAGGAGATTTCCACAAATTTGAATATAATTCCATTAGCCCTGCATGGAGGATCTGGAATACCTTCACATCAAATTGTTAAAGCAATTGAATATGGTCATGCAAAAATCAATGTAAATACCGAATGTAATCAAGCTTGGACAAAAGCAGTACGTAAATATTTGGAACTACATCCAGATTCACATAATATCCCGGAAATCATGCAAACAGGGATGAGTGCCATTGAAAGGGTAGTAGCAGAGAAAATACATTTATTTGGTACTTCCAACAAAGCATTATAATAGAAATAAACGTTTCATAAATAACATGACTGCCTCTACATATAGACAGTTACCGACTTGGGGGAATTAATTTATGTCAAAAGTAGTTGTAGGCATCATTGGTGCCGGACGTATCGGAAAGCTGCATGCCAAAAACATTCTTCTATCCGAGCATTATCAGCTAAAAGCTATTTCAGATGTAGACACTAATCACTTAAGCGATATAGATTATTTAAAAGCAGTTCCTATTATCACAGAGAATGCGGATGATATTCTGAATGATCCGGAAATTGATGCTGTGTTTATCTGCTCAAGCACTGATACACATATTGATTTTATTACAAAAGCTGCAAGGAACCATAAACATATTTTCTGTGAAAAGCCAATCAGCTTTGATATCGAGAAAACAAAAGAGACCTTACAAGTGATTAAACAAACAGGCGTAAAATTCCAAGTAGGATTTAACCGTCGCTTCGATACACATTTCAAAAAAGCACATGATGTTGTTCGCAATGGTGACATTGGTACACCACATGTTATTAAAATCACTTCTCGTGACCCAGAAGCTCCACCAGAAGAATATATAAAACGCTCCGGAGGATTATTTATCGATATGGCAATTCACGATTTCGATATGATTCGCTACTTATCTGGACAGGATGTTAAAAATATTACAGTAAAAGCTTCTTCTCTGGTGAATGATTGTTTTTCACGTAATGATGATGTTGATACGGCAATTATTACACTTACCTTTGCAGATGATTCGCTGGGAGTTATTGATAACAGTCGCCAAGCAGTATATGGATATGATCAACGGATCGAAGTATTCGGCAACAACGGAATGGTCCAAGTTGAAAATCAGAAGCCGACAAATGTTAAAGTAAGCACAAATGCTTCTGTTACGGAAGATAAGCCAATGTATTTCTTCCTTGAGCGTTATAATGAAGGATACATCGCTGAGATTCATGATTTTGCACAATCTATTTTAGAAGATAAACCAGTTGTAGCTAAATTCGAGGATGGATTACAGGCTGAGTTATTAGCAAAGGCTGCTAAAATTTCCTGGAAGGAAAATCGCACGGTAGAATTAAGTGAGCTTCAATAAGTTTAGATACTAGATACAATACTTTCTCATGGATGGTATAAAACTCAACTATGGGAACTGAAGTAACTAGCCGCCTGTTTTTACGGGCGGTTTTAATTTCGTCCTATGAGGGCACTTTACCAACGAATTCCTAAAGGGACCTTTGAATTGACCATCAACCGTTTATCCTCCTTGTTTTTAATGGATCTACATATGCTCGCTTGTTTAGATTGTCTCGAAATCGTCTCATACGTTGCCTCCTATATGCTTTCTATTCGTCAGACCAGAGATTTGCCTCGAGCTTCCTGCAAATTCCACGTCACCCATGGACACCCTTACTTTTGACTAAGTACGTACCGCTACAAGGTCGTACTGAAGACTTCCCTCCTTAGAGTCCGCCCATGCTGGGCAAACCAAAAACGACCCACCTATTAGGTGAATCGTCCTAGTGCTATTCAAGGAACTTCTGCATATCCTCATTTAAATAAACCCAGCCTTTCCAGCCAATATGAATCGTATCACGCATAAAATGAGGGTCGTATTCATGGTCGGAATAATCGGCGTAAGTAAAGCCACTATCATTAATTTGCTTCTTTATACGAGTGTAGTATTCTTGCCGTCCTTTTTCGGGGAAGCCTGTGTAGTCATAATACGCCCCATTCACAGGTATAATGACAAAAAGAGGGTCGGCATTAGCTTCCTTGAGAATATCAAGCATCAGCTGGAAATCTTCATACTCAAGTGATTCTGCATAGGAATGTCCTTTATTCTTTCCTTTCATTCCCTTGATATAATGCTTCCTATACTTATACACGTTGTCATCAATATAAAATTTGGAATGCTGTGTCCGTTTCTCGCCATAAGCATCAGCTTGTGCCTGCAGTTCTTCCCACGTCTTGTCCTTCACTTCGTTTGACTGATGCCGATTAGTTGGTTTATCCTTCAGAAGTGTGAAATACAGATCCTTTTTCTTAAGTAAGGATATATAAGCCTTTGCAGAAACTGAAAAAATATTAAACTTAACCTTTTTGTCATTCAAATAAGCATCATAAAGCTGATAAAGTATCGTGTCGTTCTTAACCGCATCATACGTTATCAGGCGTTGCATCAATTTTCGTTTCACTTGCTCGTCCACTTCCTTATTAAAAGGAAGCTGGTAGGCTTGCAGAGCGGAATAGTTGGGTGCAAAATGCTGCTCGTCTGTACCATGCTTTACAAACCATTGCGGCGATACGATGATGACCATCTGCTTGTTCTTCAATTGATCAGCATGCGTGGCAAAGTTTAAATCATGAATAATAGAGGTCATCCCGCCTTTTCCTATTAAATAAGGTGTAAAGACAGCGGCATTCATTTCGAAATAATTTGATGGATGGAATGGATCCCAGCGCGACAATTCGGAAGAACCATAGATTGGAACATACGTCGAATGTTTGAGCATTTCACTTTGCAAATATGTTCCTTGGAACATATTTGACTCCAGACTGGTAGCCGATTCCTCCAAACGATCCTCCGGAACTAACTTAGCAAGCCATGATACGGGTACGAGTACTACCCCGGCAAACAGGACCAATGCAAGAATGATTGGTCCAAAAAAATACTTCTTCTTCATTATTTCAACTCATTCAGACGATCAACGATAGCATTTGGTGTATTCCATGTATCTCGATCGAACTCCGTAATCGGTACATTGATATCAAGCTGCTCCTCGAATTGAACAAGTAATTCTACTGTCGCAAATGAATCAATCAGTCCTGCGTCGAATATATCCAAATCATGCTCTTCTTTCACAACATCATCTTCACAAACTTCTGCAATAACCTGTAGTACTTTTTCTTTAAAATTCATATTCATATTCCCCTTTTATTGAAATGGTCTGCCAGAAAACAGATAAAAACCGAAACAAACGACATGGAAAGTGATAACGATAGACACAATTGTCATCGCTCTTCCTGTTGGCCAGCGTTTATGTTTTTTATTCCAGGTCTCGAAGAAATTAAATCCGGCCATCATCAAGGCATGATATGCTCCATAAATGATGTACTGAATCGCTAAACCATGCCATACTCCCATTAGCAGGAACAGCAGAATATAACCTAGATTCGAGACGAGCATTTTGTTCTGTATCCATTTTTTCTTCTTCATTAAAAAGACGAAGCGCATGAACACATAGTCACGGAACCAGAACGACAGTGACATATGCCATCGATTCCAGAAATCCTTGATGTTGCGGCTGATGAATGGCTTATTAAAGTTCTCCGGTGACCGGATTCCCATCATATAACTGACTCCGACTGCAAACGCCGTATAGCCGGCAAAGTCGAAGAACAGGTACAAGCTATAGCTGTACATATACAACAGATGATAGATAAACTTGTAATCCGCTATATATTCTAGATTCATAATGAAGTACGTATTGATGCTGTAGCCGATTATAAATTTATACAAAAAACCAAGGAAGATTTTGTTAATCCCTTTATAAAGCAGTTCCTTGTACTCCTCCGGTGTCCAATGCTTTTCTTCATCCTTTTGAAATCGGCGGAAGCGATCAATCGGACCTGATGAAATTGTTGGATAAAACAGCATAAAATTGACAAGCTGAAAAATCGAGAGCTGATCCTTAATCAATCCATCTCTTGTTTCAATAATGATTTGAACAGCTCGGAATGTCAGATAGGAAATACCCAGAAAGCTTGCCCAGTTATCCACTGCTAAAATCGGCAAAACCTTGGATAAAATCAAAGGCAGGATCGATAGAAAACTTATTACATAGAATACGAGGCTGCTATTCTTTGTCTGTCGATAAGTAATATAGCCTTTGACCAGTACAACCTGAAGAATGGTGAAGGCTACTAACGAGAAGAAGCCTGCGTCCCCTCCTGAAAATATAATAGCCAATACAACAATGGTGACGAACACATTGTAATACCGCAGCCGCTTACCCATTGTGCCGAGAATCATCGTCGGCAGTAGCAAAATACCTAGAATGATAAAGAAAAGGAAAGAACTATACGGGGTCATGCGAATACCTCTTTCTTCATTTTCTTACGGTCTACTTTCCCATTCATCGTCATTGGAATAGCAGTATGATACGTGAACTTACGCGGGATCATATATGCCGGCAAGCGCAAAGCAAGATCTTTTCGAATAGCAGCTGTCAGCTTGTATTCCTTCTCAAAGTCATGATCGGCTGGTACCACTGCCGCAATCAAGTATTCAATTTCCTCGTTTGGCGCATGAGGGATAACAATGGCAGCCTTAATATAATCAGATTGATTAAGGTGGAATTCAATCTCTTCCAGCTCCATCCGGTAGCCGTGCAGCTTGATTTGATAATCCAGTCTGCCTTGGCAATACACCAAGCCGTCCTGAATAAAGCCGGCATCTCCAGTACGATAGGCGTTCATTCCGTTTATAATGCCGAATGCATTTTCTGTCAGCAGCGGCTCACCCAGATAGCCCTTTGACACACTTGGCCCTGCAAGGATAAGCTCCCCTTTTTCACCTTCAGGTAACAGATTTCCCGATTCGTCCACAACGAGAATACGCATATCGGGCTTTGGATAGCCAACCGGCAATGCCTTCTCCTTCGCGAGCAATTCTTCTGTAATTTCAACAGACGTCACAGCAACCGTTGCTTCTGTAGGTCCGTATGTATTAAAGATTCTCGCTCTCGGAAAACGTTTTTTCAGCTCTTTGGCTACAGCTAACGGCAGTACCTCACCACAGAACAGGAATACCTCAAGCTCAGGAAGCATTTTTTCATTAAAGTCCGGATTCGGAAAACACATTTGTACGAAGGATGGCGTCGATGTCCAAATTTGCAATGCCGAGCGACTCAAGTTCTCAAACAAAAGCTTTGGCTTATTGATTACATCTTTCTCCAATGCATGAACCGAACCGCCACTTTGCAACGCTGGATAAAAGTCCATGACAGACAAATCAAATGAAAACGGTGCCTGATTCAAGAACACTTTTCCTTGCTCTAACGGAAAGTCACCTGTCATCCAGTTAGTAAATGACTGCAGATTTGCAGCGGTTATTTGAACACCTTTTGGATTTCCCGTACTGCCGGATGTATAAATGATATAAAAAACTTCATCAGGCTGGACCCAATATTCATCACCAATAGGCTCTACTGTTTCCAGCTGCAGTGCTGACACGTGTAAAACAGCGATATTATCAAATTCCAGGCTGCTATCTGTTGTATTAATTACTAATTCTGCACCGGATTTTTCCACGATATAGCGCATCCGTTCCATTGGAATGGATGCATCTACCGGTATATAAGGGTGGCCAGCCTGCACACAGGCGAGGAAAGATACCGGTATATCGGTTCCCATATGACCATATACAACAATTGGTGTCTGCCGTCCAAGCTGTCTGGCATGTATGAAGCTTGCCAGTCTGCTCGACCTGTCCCAAAGCAATTCGTAGTTCAGCACCTGGTCCTCTGTACAAAATGCCGTCTGTTCCGGGTTGCTTGCCGCATGCTGTGCAATACGTGTTAAAAGTTTCATGTTATTATCTTCTCCATTTAGAAATCATTATAGATATAGTTGCCTGTATTAGCCGTATGGAAGCCGTACATCAAAAACAAGGTGACAAGAATTGCCAGATAAAAACAAGTATGCAAAGCAAAACGGACACCAGTGTGCGCATACAGCTGCTTGAGTTTATTCATCTTTTCTCTTCCTTTTATTCAAATTTATAGCCGGTTCCAATAACAGTCTTGATGTGATGTGATTCACAGCTTAGCTTAGCTCTCAGCTTTTTAATATGTGTATCGACAACGCGACTATCACCATCGAAGTCCAACCCCCATACGTGATTCAAAATTGCCTCACGTGAAAGGACGTTATTTTTATGGTGAAGCAAGAACACCAATAATTCATATTCTTTTGGCGTCAATTCTACTTGTTTGCCCTCAAGCTGAAGCTGATGGGACTTCATATTAACGATTGCTTGACCGAAGCTGATCATATGACCAGTGGGCAGGTAATGTTCGGTTGCGCGTTTCATTAAAGAATTAGCACGTGCGACTAGCACTTTCGGACTAAATGGCTTGGTTACATACTCGTCGGCTCCAAGTTCAAACCCATGAATTTTATCATCGTCACTAGATCTCGCTGTCAGCAAAATGATCGGTACGCCAGATCTCTTTCGCACCTGCCTGGTAACAGCAAAACCATCCATTTGCGGCATCATGATATCGAGAATGACTAAATCCGGATAAACCGCATCATACCAATCGATAGCACTGCTACCATTATCCGTTTCATACACTTCCCAGCCGTCCTTTTTGAAGTAATCGGCTACAACTTCCCGGATTCTTACTTCATCCTCGACAAGCAACACTGTCTTTCCCATCGTGAATCTTCCTTCCACTCTATATACATAAATTAACAAGGTTATATGTCTTTTATGTGTCCTAATAAGTAATTTATCCCATTATTTGAAACGAACATAGAAACGCACACCGTCAGGCATGTTTTCCGCTCCGTAATGAAATGCATGCAGGTCTAGAATTTGCTGGACGATAGCTAGCCCCAATCCTGTACCGCCTGTCATTCGGCTTCGAGAGGATTCGGTCCGATAGAAACGTTTCCAGATCTCATCCAGCTGCTCTTCCGGTATTTGCTTGCCTTTGTTTTCAATTAACAATACACTGTCACCGTTTTCTTGATCTAATTCGATTCGAATCGAAATGACAGAATCGCTCTCACTGTGCCGGACAGCATTGATAAGGAGATTTTGCATTACTCGTTCCATCCACTCATAATCCGCCAAAACAGGCTGTTCATTCTTCGGCATGATTTCAATTATGACATTTTTCTCTTTCGCGATACAAAATAGTTTATTTGCCAAGCTCTCAATCATTTCACTAAGTAGAAAAGATGTTTTTCTTAATCGGATTGCACCGTTTTCCAACTTAGCCAAATCCAGCATATCCTTGATCAGCACTTCCATCTTGTCCGACTCTTCAATAATTACTTCAATATAGTGATCTCGCTTATCCGGACTGACACCATCCTGCAGCCCCTCTGCGAAGCTTTTGACAATGCTGAGCGGTGTCTTTAATTCATGTGATGCATGCTCAAAAAACTCGCGCTGCTCCTTCTCCATCTGCTCGCGCTTTTCCATATCCTGCTTTAGCTTTCCATTCGCTTGTTTCAAATCATTTAATGCGACATCGAGATTTTGTGCCATAACCAGCATATTGTTTGAAAGGCTCCCAAGTTCATCCTTCTGCTTAATCGGCTTTGCTGATGAGAAGTCCAGATGCACCATTTTTTTTGCCATTTCATTCAGCTTAATCAGCGGTCTGCTAACAAGACGTGAGTAGAATAGCGACAGCAATAGGATGAGTATAAAGCCTGCGATTCCTATATATACATAAAATACTTGAAGTGATTCATTAGTGTCTCTAATTTCCTGAAGAGATGTGACAGAGAACATAAATTGCATTTCTCCATCTTTCTCAAACGGCTCAATTAGTACTAAATTATGTTTTCCACTCCATGACTCTACCCAGTCCAGCTGCAGGCTCTCCCCTTTAGAAAGCTGCTTTATCTGCGCCTTCTCAAGCGGGAACCATTCCACCAGTGCATCATAGAGAAGTCCGATCCCCCTATTCCACATCCCAGCCTTAGGCAGCGAAATGCTTTTTACTTCCCCTTCGATTGTCACTTCATTATCGACCAGATCTTCACCGACACTAGACGTATTCTTTGTAATAACAGATGGATAAATGACGGAAGGAACCGTGGCATCTGCTTCTCCTTGCACAATCAATGTATCTCCTTTTGCGATATGTAATGCGCGCAGCTGTTTTCCGTAATCTGTGACGAGTAAGGAGAGCGATATTTCCACAATTTTGCCGTCTTCTGTTTCCAGCATGATGTTAAACGGATCCTGCACCAGCTGAAAACCTTCTGCGTCCACAATCGTCAACGGACTTTTGGTCTCTCTCATGTAAGAGAGTGTCTGTTTTGTTAGTTCCGCTTCGCTCCAGGAATTTTTCTCATAAGCTTCTGCTAACTGATGTATGTGCTTTGCTGCTTCTTTTGTTTTATGATGCTGATAAAATCGATCAAAAAATAATAACTGAAATATCATAATCATGGCGTAAAACACCAAAAAGAATAAAGCTGTCACAGCGAATAATTTAACGGTGATACCGCGTTTTCTCATGTTATACTCCTTTATTTCATAAGCGTTTTTTAATAACTTAAGCTATGGGTATGTTATTTATGTGTCCACATATACCCCCTCTATATCGTACACATTTTTTTCAAGTTGCGGAATCTTTTTTGTACCTGCATATCTCCAGAAAAGAGGGGGATCATGGGCAAAGATAATCAGTATATGAATTACACAAAAGGCAATTTAATATCTTAGTGATATAGCTTGTTTATTGCATACGCGGATCAGCTCATGTTTCGTTAATTATCCTTTCACTAATGAGGTCGAAACAACTCATATTCATAAGTTGTCCCATCCCCTGTCCCCGATATGATAAAATAAGACATATCTCAACACATAGGATGAAAAATATGAAAGAACTAAAAGAAGCACTTGCTTTATATCCAAAGAAAACAATCGATATTAATCAACTACAAGAATTATCATCACCTTTTTTCGATAGCTATGAAGCTTTTGCTGAAGAAGTGCTTGCTTTAGAAGAAGCGGGCATTTTAGCGATGGTGAAAAGCAAAGGGCGTTCACCTAGAAAACCTTCTGTCGCCTTGCATTATCGTATTCAAAAAGCGAAGTTAAAACAAGCGCATCACCACCTCTTACAACAGTACCGTATTCAATTCCATCGTGAAATAAACCTTGACTATTACTATCAACATGATCCGAAACAGTTGCAGAAGGATTTACCCTACTTACGACAAATAGATCAATATATACGAACAAATGGTTTTCCTACAGAAGCGATTCCAACACCAGAAAGAAGCTATGAGATTGCTGGTGATGAGAAATGGATAACTGAGAAAAAAGGTAAAGAATTATTAGAACGGGTTCACCTATTCGATAAAATGAAAATAATGCCTGTATCAGAACCATTAAAATATGCGATTAATCCCAATCAAGTACAAGAGCCCAAACAACTCCATTTAATTGTTGAGAATAAAACCACCTATCAAGGTCTATTGCCAGCCATCAAACAAACAGCCTTTGCCACCTTGATTTATGGAAGTGGCAAAACGATCATACAGAGTATCGAGCAATTTAATCAGCAATATCCAATCACTGCTGACCACCACTTCTTTTATTTTGGTGATATCGACCGTGAGGGGATATCGATCTGGCATAGTTTGGCGAACAAAATCGAACTACGTTTAGCGTTTCCTTTTTACCGAGCTTGCTTGGCAAAACAGCCTGCGCAAGGTAAAGCCTATCAAAGAAAGCGTGAGGGAGCAGAGGATGCCTTTTTACAGTGGTTCGATCAACAAGAGCAGCGTCAAATCAAGCGATTACTCGCTGAAGGCTATTATTACCCACAAGAAACATTAAGAACAAAGGAATTACAACAAATATGGGAGGGATCAAATTGGAACGACATGATATAGCAACGATTACAGCAGGCTATCAGGAACGGATTCGTCGTCTGGCGTTATTTGATCCCTTAACGGATTTAGAACGTAAACGGGAAAAGGATGAGAATGGTAAGTTAATTGATATGAAAGGTTTAGGACTATTAACGTTACTATTTTTCTTTGAACAAAAAGTGATGCGTCACTATAAAACAGGGATAAAGCAGTTAGCTGCCTTTATTCAAGAAGTGACGGCAGAACAGTATCAGTTACAAGCAAGTGATTATTCTCGTCTTGCTAGTAGTCTGATCGATAATTTTCGTCCAGGGACAGGGGTCAAGCGAACCTATTCCTTCTATAACTGGGAAACAGGTCAAGACGAACAGCTCGAATATTCGATTCTCAAAACGAATAATTTTAATCCAACGACAAATGAACAGTTTTATACGTTAGACGATGATGGCTTGGAACTTGTCTTTGCTACAAAAGAGTTCTATAGTGAATTTCAATTATCGATTAATCAATTGATGCTTCGTAAACAATTAGAGCGCGGCGAGTTCAATGGGGCATTAAGACAAGTCAATGAAATGCGTGTCGCAGTAGAAAGTATTGATGAGCGGATGCTGGCACTCAAACAGGAAATTCAACGCAGTATTGTTTCAGAAGAAACGTTTGATCGTTATAAAGAGTTATTAAATGATAGTTACAGTCGTTTGCAGCGTGAAGATGATGAATTTAAAGAGTTGCGCCAATTTGTGAAAGAAACGAAGGACAGGCTCTATGCGAAAGATATTCATCGCAAAGAACAAAAAACGTATGATTTAATTTTGACGATCACTAGAGAGCTAGAGGCGGTTCACTACGATCATTCGAGACTACTAGAACAGACCTTATCATTAAAAAATACGACCTTAATTACAGCGCAAGAGTCGTTGTATTACACGGGAATTGAAGCGTTTAATTTCGATCATGAAATTACCTCGCATATTATTTCGGTGCCGTTGCCACTGGAAACGATGAAAGGTGTGCTCCATCCGTTCTTAAAAGTAGAGGAAGAACGAACCTGGTCACCACTAACACTTTTTGCTGATCAAACTATTGTCGAAGATCAACAAGCAGATCAAACGACGACAATGCCTGAAGCGGAAAGTGATGAGGAAATCGATGCTAGAGCAAAAGCGTTAAGAAAACTATATAAAAAACTAATGGAAGAATTATTATCTGTTTTAAGTAAGATGCGAGAAATCAGACTATCTGCCTTTTTTGACTATTTAACCGAGACCAATCAAGCCCAACTGTACGCATCAAGGTCTTTTTATGAATTTTGGTTAATCTTACATCAGCGTTCACCGATAACGCGTGGTGATATGGAGCATGACGAGGATGGTAAATCGCTATTAACCGAAGCATTGTACATCCTTGGTGATAATCGTTTAGTTATTACCGAAGAGAAAGCCATTTTAAATCGTTATAAACGTTATTCCATTCAAGAGATGGTGATCCGATTGGAGGAGTCATAGTGCATTACAGTGAGGAAAAGGTAATCGAAGCCTTTCGTATTTATACGAAATTAGCGCGTACGTCTGTTACAGATCAAGAAGCGGTCCAGCTATATCGAGCCGACGATGATATTCGTAGTTTACTAGATTTATATGCAAAAGAAGTAGATGCTGTTATCGTTAATACGAGTGAACATTTATATTTAATTCCTGAGACGAAATTGTCGAGCTTTCATGTTAGTAATGACTGGATTAAACGCCATTATTTGCGTTCTGGCGCTACTAATGCAGATATTTACTTACTGTATTTTACGACGATCATTTTGTTTGGTAGCTTCTATAATTCTTATCAAAGCGCACGCCCGACACGTGATTTCTTACGGATCGAGGAGTGGATGCACCAGATTCAGGAACGGATTGAGCAATTGCAGGCCTTAGAAGAAGAAGTTTTAAAGGAAAAAGAGCGTGAATTCTCCTATAACTGGCGCCAAATAGTCGATAAATGGAATGATATGAATGATGTGAAAGAGAGTGCCAAACGTCAAACAGGTAATACGATTAGTCGCTATAGCTTTATCGATACTGTGAAGCGTTTTTTACTTGATCAAGATTTAGTCAAAGCCCTTGGAAATCAAGAAATAACCTTAACTGATAAAGCGCAAACCATTATCCAGCGCTATTTTATGGAAGTGGAATATAACAAAGGAATCCTTACATTCATCTATGAGATGGAGGGAGAGAATACAGATGCCAACGATTAGTAAAATTCGCTTAGCCAATGTCATCTATGAGGAAGGCAATAAACGTTATAATGATGAATTATTTTTATTTGATGGCTACAATGGGGCAATTCTATTAGAAAATGGTGGCGGTAAAACGGTGTTGATTCAAACAGCACTACAGGCAATGCTACCACACACAGAGCTTGCTAGTCGCAAAATCGGCAAAACATTAACATTAGAAAGCGCGCCTGCCCATATTGCGGTCGAATGGATCATTAATGACAAACCAAGGCGTTACGTCGTGACAGCTGTTACCCTTTATATGAATAAGCATGGTGTCGACTCGCTCCGTTATGTCTATGAATATCAGCATGGCGATCCCCATGCGATTGAGGAGATCCCTTTCGTCCGTGAGGTGCAAGGTGGTAAACGTCCTACTGAGCGCGGGGAAATACAAGATTACTATAGTATGATGAAGGAGAAATCTTTGTCAGCGAATACCTTTGCCACGATTAAAGAGTATCGCCAATACATTGAAGACAACTATCAGATTATTGCCAGCGAGTGGGAGAACATTGTCAAAATCAATAGTTCAGAAGGTGGTGTTGAAGCCTTCTTTGAAGCGTGTAAAACGACAAATCAGCTGTTTGATCGCTTGCTAATTCCAACCGTTGAAAGCGCGATGGCTGGTCATAATCCTACCCTTTTTGCTGATTTGTTTGAGCAACGGTATGAAAGCTTTAAAAATTATCAAAAGTTAAAAGAAACGATTGCTGAAAACCAGAAGATCCAGGATGAATTAGTTGGCTATACGACTGCTTTTGAGCGTCTCCATACGAAAGAGCAACAATTGCTCGAGGCGAAGCAACGAACCAAAGGAATCTGGGAACAAACCAAAGCAGACAAACAGACCTTTTTAACAGAAAAAGAAGCGATTGAAGCAAAAATAATGAACTGGCAGGATGACACGCACCAACATAAAGCGAAGATCGCTTCCAGCGAAGTTGTCGCAAAAGAAGCAGAAAAACAGCAAATGAACAAAGAATTTCAAAACGCCAAGCTTCTTTTGCAAGAACAAAAAACAACGGTAGCTGATATCAAAGGGCGTCACGCAGCATTACGGTATGCCAAATTTGCCGAACAACAACAAGCAGCAAATGAATCCTTATCCTTTATCCAAGATCAAATTGCTTCGTTCGAAAAGGAAACAGATATCGAGATGTTAAAGGATCAGCTGATAGAAGTAGAGCAAGCCTTACATGGTGCCTATCAAGCTCAAATCGATGACATGAACAAGCAACAACAAGACTTACAACGGGAAAGGAATCCATTACAAGAGCAAATCAAAACCTTAGAGAAACAACTCACTAACCATGAGCAAACGGACCAACAGTGGAATAACGAGGTAAACAAGCTTCAATCTTTTATCGAAACTCGTGAAAAAGATAGTGATCGCTTGCGTCAAGCACTGCTCGCGAATCCAGAACAGGAAACAATTGAAGAGCTATTACCAAAATGGCAAGCTCGTTACCAAGTGTTAGATGATGAATTGGTTCACTTGAAAACAGAAAGAAAACGATTGGCGCGTGAAATAGACGAAAAGCAGCAAGAAAGAAATCACTTACAAAAGGATTTCCAAGAACAAGCTTTACAAATACAGCGTGTCGAACAACAGTTACAGGCGATGTCAGATGAAGAACAGCAACTAGTCGAGTCTCTGGCGATGTTAAGAAGTGCTTGGCAGGATGTTGCAGGTGTTCACTTACAGCAACAATCGATCGAAGGTCAACTCGAAAACTATATTGAAAAACAACGATTCGAGCGCAAGAAATGGTTGGATAAGGAGCGGGTTGCGTTACGCTATGTTGATGACTACGGAGAGCAAGAGACTTTCTTCAGTGATCCATTCCTCTCCGAACAAATCGAGCTATGGAAGAATCAACTCGATTATCTGGAAACAGGTGTGAATTATCTCAACCAGCTACCAGAAGAGCAGCAACAATGGTTAAAGCAGGCGACGTTATGGCCGAGTATTTTGGTGACAACGACAAAGGCAAAGCCCCAATTAATCAAGCGTTTAGAACAGGTTTCCGATCGCTTTATCTTGCCGGTGATGGTGGTGACGACAGAAGAAGCAACCGCTATGACGGATATCGAAAAAGGCAACTGGATCGTCCCGAATCATTGGCGTGACAACATAGACTCCGAAACGTTTATCGCGTGGAAACAGCAATTAAAACGTCATGCTGGCGAGATCACAACAACAAGAGAAAACGTTGAGATCGAGCTGAAAAGCTGGGAGCAAGCGTTGACACAATTCCGCCAGTTTTTAAGGAAATATCCTTTTCAGCAGGTAGAAGACTGGCAAGAGCAGTTACACAGTCTGCAAACAGAGCAGGAAAATCTAGCAGCCAAGATCGAGCAAACAGACAAACAAATTACGGATCATCAAGCAACCATCGATAAATATCATAACAGAGCAGAAGAAGCAGAGGCTGAGCGCACCGGAATCGAATCAAAACTGCGAGATGGCCAGCAATATGTAAGCTTCCAAAAGGAAATCTCCCAGCATCAGCAGGAAGTTGACACATACCAAGAACAACAACAGGAACTAGCGCAGAAAATCAAGCAGACGAAACGATCGATGACTCGTTATCAAGAAGATGTCGATCTGTTAAACGACCGTATTCGTGATCTAGAGATGAAACACGAAGTAATCACCAGTGAAGAGCAATATCAGGAAGTAGCAACATTACCAGCAACGTTCACAGATGAAAGGATCACCAGTCTGAAATCAAAACGCAAAGAATTACAGCTACAGAAAGAAAGGATCACACGTCAAACCGGTGAATGGGAAGCGAAACAAGAAACCGAACAGCAGCGGATCGAGACGACTACAGAACGGATGGACGAAATTGAACAAGCTTTCCCATCCGTTGATAAAACAGAAGTATTCCCGGCTGATGGTGACCAGTATATTGACCGATTACACGGACAATTACAGACAGCAAAAAGCGAATTAAACGAAATTAGAGCAACCTATCAAACGACTGAACGAGATTTACATGTCAAACAAGAGTTATTAAATGAAGCATATAAAGACTTTTATAAACGATTCCCTGATGACGAAGTGGAGCGATTTGAGCAAGACTTAACCGTTGTTAACGAACAGTTACAGCAAGAACAAACCGAGCTAGAAGAGCAAAAAACCTATCTTGATCAAGAGTTCAGGCGAGTGAACAAGGAGTTAGCTAGTCTTGATGAAGCGGAGAGGCTATTGGAGAATTTTATAGAAGGGTATCACTTTAACGCACCAGGAATTGCGAGTATTACGTTAACCGAACAAGAGGAGACTGATTTTCAATACCAGCGCAACCGTTTTGCCAAACAAGCGACAGATAAGCTAAAAGAAATGAAGCAGCTAGTCGATGACGAAAGCGAGCTTGTCCGTCTTGCTAGGGATCAGTTCCGTATCTTTTGTCGAACAAAAATTACCGATAAAAAATTACAACAAATGGCGATTCAAGGAGTCGAACAGAAGCGTGACTATCAGGAAGTCGTCACCTTTAAACAGAATATGTTCGCAAGCATTCAACGGATTACTAAATATGCCAATGAGCATATTCGCAAAAGTGATGAAGAGCTTCAACTTTTTATCAATCAAATTCATACCCATTTGCAAACATTAGTTGAAGAACTAGAGCAAATCCCGAAGAAAACGAGAGTGAAAGTGGATAACTGGAAGCCAATCTATAGCTTCTCGATTCCAAAATGGGAGCCAGAAGACGGTAAGTTACGCATTCGTGATCATACCGAGTGGATCATTAACCAATTAAATGGTGAGAAATACCACAATGAGCAAGGGCATCAGGATATGAATAAGATTCGTGTGAATTTAGAAAAATGGCTGGAATCCAAGCAATTACTCAAGGTTGTCATGGATCGCGATGTGATGAAGGTGCATTGCCGTAAAGTAACCAATGATAATCAAATTTCAACCCGTTCGTATTCCTGGGAGCAGAGCAATGTCTGGTCAGGAGGAGAAAAGTGGAGTAAAAACATGACGCTCTTCTTAGGCATATTAAAATATGTAGCAGAAAAGAAAAAAGCCAACTTAACCGACCGTGCTGTTATTTTAGATAATCCATTTGGCAAAGCATCAAGTGATCATGTTCTAAGTCCGGTCTTTTTTATCGCCGAGCAGTTAGGCTTCCAAATCATTGCGTTAACAGCTCATGCAGAAGGCAAGTTTCTGCAGGATTACTTCCCGATTATTTATAGCTGTCGATTACGCGCGTCAAAGGATGAAAGCAAAAAAGTCATGACAACAGATAAATGGCTGCATCATGCTT
Organism: Virgibacillus salarius; assembly: GCF_039521925.1. NCBI lineage: Bacteria > Bacillati > Bacillota > Bacilli > Caryophanales > Bacillaceae > Virgibacillus > Virgibacillus salarius. The sequence continues at coordinate 55,869 of NZ_BAAACY010000088.1, forward strand.
ATTTTCAGGATCATGAGCCAGCTGTTATTGATCGGTTAGGGCAGGCAGAGCAGTTGGATTTGTTTGAATGATAGGGTTTGATAGGGTTATGTGGTGATACAGCCATTGAAATGACCCACTTCTGACATACTAAAGACCACTAAAAGACAAAAAGTGTACCAAAGAATGACAGGATTGTACACCACTCCACCCTTCTGGTGAAACCATAATTTATTTTTGAGAACTGAAAATAAATTATGGTTTTTTAGCCAATCATCCAGTCCATTGCTTATGGGTAAGATTAACTCTTGTATGGTGTAGTAAACTGATACTGTGAAACGAATTATTTCCATAATGTTATTGCGAAGATTTGTTTAAACGTTCTTTAATGGTAAAGCCCATTATAAGACTAACAAAGGCTTTTTGCTGTTGAAGAGAATAGAAGGTGCATACACAATTTTAATTGATGAACCTAAAGCTGCCTTTTTAATATTTCTTAATCTAGAATTACTTCTACCCTCTGCTTTACCACTATTTGTGATACGGTTCCCCTCTATTAATCCGAAACCCACGATAAACCTGCTCCAACAATACCAAGCGCATCAATTGATGAGGAAATGTCATTTTTGAAAAGGACAATGCTAAGTCGCTTCGTTTTTGTACTCCCTCACTGATTCCTAAAGACCCACCAATGACAAAGGCGATTTTACTTTTACCGTATGTAGCTAGCTCGTCCATTTTCTTGGCTAGCTGTTCTGAGCTTAGCATCCTGCCATTGACCTCTAGTGTGATGACATAGGTGTCTGCGGAAAGCTGTGATAAGATGCGCTCGCCCTCCCTCTCCTTGACCTCCAGCATTTCTGCTTCGCTCATATTTTCTGGTGCTTTTTCATCCGCTACTTCTTTTATCGACACTTTGGCGTAAGCGTTTAACCGTTTCATGTATTCGTCAATACCTTGCTTCAAGTATTTTTCTTTTAATTTTCCAACCGATACAATCGTAATTTTCATAATACGTAACTTCCTTTTTCGAATTTTTCTATCCCTTATTTCAGCATAATACCATACAACCCATTTCCTTCAACTTACCAATTAAAAACTACACCACCAACCAAACAACAGCATATAGTGCGAACATACAAACAAGACTAATACAAAGTAACATCCTTGTTGTTCGCTTCGATAAACGCTGCATTTGTTTTCCTCTATACCAACCTGAGAATTGATACTTATTTCGATAAAAAATATAGATGACCCCTACTACCCCTACTCCTTGAAGAAGTCGAAAGAAGAACAAATATCCATTGTCCTCGATTAGTTCTTGAACGTCTAGGTTGGTCGTATTTTCAAAAACACCATTCACAACTATTCCAATTAACACAAAAAAGAAAACTATAACCACAAGCACACGGACAATTTCCAATATAGCTGATAGCATAACCTTCATCCCCAACACCCCATCGTTTTTTCTTTACTATAACAAATTCTCCTCGCAGTTTACATACATAAATCTTCCAAAAATTAACTTGTCCTCTTGAATTCTTTCTTGTATTATATATCTATATGATATATATCATATAGATAGGAATGAACAAATATGAATAAAACCTACAATCACACCACCTATGCATTGCTTGGAATATTAACGACAGATTGTCGTACGGGGTATGAGATAAAGCAATTGATCGATCAGAGCTTAACTCACTTTTGGAAAATTAGCTATGGACAGATTTATCCAACCTTAAAAAAGCTAGTAGCCGATGAGTTAGCAACCGTTACGACGACAGCTCAGGATGGGAAGCCAGATCGCAAAGAATACACCTTAACCGCAGAAGGTAAAAAAGCGTTACAGGAATGGCTGGAGAAGCCGCTTCAGCAGATTCCTGTCGAGCGAAATGAAGTCATTTTGAAGCTTTTCTTCAGTCGCCACCAGCGTACAGAGCATACCTTAGCGCTACTACAGGACTACAAGCAGAAATTACAGGAGCGTTATGAAACCTATCAATCCATCGAACATATGATCAAAGGCAGCCACCTAGAAAGCGCGGATGCAAACTATTGGCTGTACACGTTGGATTATGGCAAGCGGATGACGAAAGCCACCATGGAGTGGTGTGAGGTAACCAAGGGACAAATCAATCAGGAGGAGGATTAAGATGGGGAAAAAGATCTTTCACGGTCGCTATACGACAGAAAATGATGAGGATATGGTTGTCTTTCTAATTGGCATGCGGATTAATCGTCGGCTGGCTGTTCACAAATGGCTGCCTGTTTTTACTGCAATGCCTGGCATGATTAAGGAGCTGTATACACATCAAGAGGAGTTAGGGTTTCTAGCGATGGAGAATTACTTCGGCTTACGAACAACGGTGATGATCCAATATTGGCAGTCGACAGAGCATTTGTTGAACTATGCAAGGGGGCAGAAGCATTTGGCTGCTTGGCAGGCATTTAATCAAAAGGCGAGCGCTACGAATGCTGTTGGTATCTATCATGAAACATATGTTGTTCCAAAAGGGAACTATGAATCGATATATGGAAATATGCCATTATATGGGCTTGGGAAAGCAAGAAAGCATATCCCGATCACAAAAGAACGAATCACTGCTAGTAAGCGATTGAAGGCTCAAAAATAACATCCGCAAATAACACTTGGGTGCAATCAACTAGCCATCCCATTATAGGAGTAAATCATAACAATCCTTTCCAATCAATCATAGCTCCTCCATCGATTTTATAAGTAAGAGTCATCCATAGTACTTATAAAATCTATCAAGCTGCTACATTCATCTAGTTGCCATATCAACCGAAAAGCTTACATTTTATCTAGCTACTCGATTGCTAAAGCTCCAATCCATCGTCCATAAAACAAAAAGTCATTCTTCATCAATCACTGTTTTGATGAGAATGACTTTAGCTTGCACTTATAAGGATTGCCCATTGGAAGTAATCACAGCTTGATACCAATGGTAGCTTTGCTTTTTAATTCGCTCCAATGTTTTAAGATCCGTATCATCACGATCAATATATACTAAGCCATATCGTTTTCTGAATCCACTTGATGTACTGAGCAGATCGATAAATGACCAAACAACATATCCCCAAACTTGAACCCCATCCTGCATAGCTAAATGCAATTGGAATAAGTGATTTCTTAGAAAATCAATTCGCTCTTCATCAAGAATTTCCTTCTTCTCCGTTAATTCATCTATCGTACCAATTCCATTTTCTGTAATCAGCACAGGAACATCATACCGATCATAGATATCATTCAATAAATATCGCAATCCGACTGGATCAATCTCCCAATCCCACTGCGTTTTATTCGTATAAGGATTAGCTGCTCCCTCGTACAAACCAGGGATATTTTCAAATTGTGTCTCGTCAGCTTCCCCATCATAATTAAGCTTTAATTCTTTCTCCGCTGTATCCTTTGGTACAAATTTCACAACACGAGATTGATAGTAATTGATCCCGATAAAATCTGGCTTGGCCGTCTTGATGCATGCCATATCTCCAGGTTCTATCGTTGGCTCTACTCCTTTATGGACCATATAATTCCACACCGATTGTTTGTACTTCCCCTTCATGTAAAGATCCATAAACAAATAGGTTCTTAAATCATCAGCATGTTTGGCAGCTAAGATATCCTCTGGCTTGGCCGATGCAGGATAGTTAGGAATGATCCCTAATGCTGGACCAATTTTCGCATCGGCAATCGTTTGCCGACAACGGTGGATAGCCTTAGCATGCGCGACTGTCATAATATGATTCATTTCAAATTTCTGCTTTTCTAATGGGAGCTGCTCATCAAACTCCATTAAATAAGGAAGTTGAAACATGTTACTCTGTTCATTAATCGTAATCCAATACTTTACATCATTACCAAAATGATCGAATAGCACCTGACAGTATTCTTCAAAATCTTTGATTATCTTCCGTGACGACCATCCCCCATACTCATCTTGTAAGCATTGAGGAAGATCAAAATGATAGATTGTAACAATTGGCTCAATATGGTATTCTTTCAGTTTAGCTATGATGTTTCGATAAAAATTAATTCCTTCTTGATTGACCGCTCCTCTACCATTGGGAAGGATACGAGGCCATGAAATAGAGAAGCGATAGGCTTTTAAACCTAAGTCCTTCATCAATTCAACATCAGTTTCCCAAAGCTGATAATGCCCAGAAGCAACACTAGGATCCGCATATTGGTTATTGATATTTTTTTCAACAACCGATAGTGTTTTACCATTCGTTAGATGTGCACCCTCACACTGATAAGCAGATGTACCAGCTGCCCAAAGGAATGACTCCGGAAACGTAGAATTTGTTGTATAAAGCATCTTTCACCACACCCATCTCATGATTTTTTAACTTTCTATCTATATTTTGCTACTGTTCATCTGAACGCTATATCATGGACAACGGGCCAGTAAACTAGCTTGACCATTATTTTTTCTCTAGACGGCTAATTCTCTCATCGAGACCGCGACAGATCGTTACTAGATTTTTTGCCGTATTCCACTCACTCATCACCGTCATGAGATGATCCTGAGCATGCGTAAATAATAGCGAGAACGTAATTTCCTCTCCTCTGGCTTCACCTTGAATCGTATCTGTTTGTACAGAATGAGCCGTTGTTATATGCTCTTTAGCCTGCGCCAACTTTTCTTCAGCAGTTGTGAAAGCAAAGACTTCCATCTCCTTTAATGCTGCTTGAATCTCTTCTCGTGCATTACCGGCTGCCAAAATAATTTTCATTGCAACCTCATGAATATTTTCCGTATTCTTTTCCATAAAACAGCCTCCTTTACTACTCCGTAGCCTCTTCTTTAACCTTTTGATTATCATAAACTTTAAAGAATGGATACCAAATGATAAATGATACTACTAGAATAAGAACTAATAAAATCAATCCTCGAAAATCAGTATTAACTAAGAAAGTAGAAATTCCACTGGTAAATACCATAACTGCAATACCTCTGATGGTATCGTAACCATCCCAAGGTTTAAAACAACATACGTAATAACTGGTATGATGATTCCGTTTAGCCACATCGGCACCATGAGAATCGGATTAAAAGCAATAGGTGATCCGAAGATAACCGGTTCGTTAATATTAAAAATAGAAGGTACTATCGTTACTCGTCCTATGGCTTTTAAGTGCTTCGATTTAGCGAGCAACACCATGAGCACAACTAAAGGAAGTGTCGTACCCATTCCGCCAATCCATACCCATGCCATCATTGTTTCAAACACATGAATGTTTTCCGGCTGTATGCTTTGGCTTACATTAGCGGCATTTTGTTCTACACCCGAAACCCAGATCGGAAAAATGATCGGGTAAAGCGCCCAAGGGCTAATTCCAAACGTATATAAAAACACACATAAAAACGTGATTAATACAAACCCGACAAAGCTTTGACCAATTTGATTTAAAGGCTCAAACAGGCTAATAATTACCAGATAAAGGTCAAAGTCCCAAACAAATGTGAATAGCCATCCGCCAAGCAACAATAATGTTATAGGCAAAATGGTATCAAACCATACGATAATGAAATCAGGTAGTGAACTAGAGCTTTTAAAAAAAGAAAATTTACTAAACTGATAAAAGACAAATCCGACTAATAGCCCGACAAATAACGAAACAAACATACCATTCGCTCCAAACCTTTCAAAAGCAAAGGATATGGCTCCTTCATCCGTAAATTCGGGTGCGAGTAACATTAAAAACATCGCTGCCCCAGTTAATCCAGCAACTAGTCGCCTATCTGTTTTCTTTAACTTATCCATAATGAAATAGGGAGTTAAAAATGCAATAAATAAGCTCATTAATCCAAACGAAAAATCACTTATTGGCTGTAGGTTAGGCATACCAGAAATAAAATCATTTAAAATCGATATCAGTGTTATTAAAGAGCCTACGAGAATAAGTGGCAAAACACCCATAATTGCTTCTTGAATAGCTGAAACCCAAGCATTTCTTGTGATTTTGTTCATCCGAGGTGCAAATGATTCATTCATCCATTGAATAAATTTTTTCATGCTATATTTCACCCTCTATGATTATTATTTTTCTTCGAGTTGATGAATAATAATATCTAAGCCCTTTTCTCCATCTAGCAGGCCATATGTGGATGGATCAATTAGTGTGCAAGGAATGCCGCTTCCATTTAGCTGCTGTTCGATATCCTGTTGGATATAGCTAAGGTGTGGGGCAATGAGTACAACGTCAATTTGATTCATATATTCTCTTAATTCAGATTCTCCGCGAGCAATTACTTCGATTTCCATTCCTCTTTTTTTCGCCGCTTTCCGTATATTCTGAGCCAAAAATCCACTAGATGCTCCTCCACTACAAATTAAAAGTGCTGTTTTTTCCATTGAAGCTCCTCCTCATTACTTGTTGTACTGTAATTATGTAACAAATCCTTATAGGTTTACCAATCAACTTATTGCCTACTGTTCGGCAAAAAGCTGATTATAAAATGACTAAAAAATAGGGTAAGCTATAATATAATAAGGTTTGAGAAGAAATGGTTGAGAAGGCTTTGCACGTTATTGTTTCGAATCGGCTACTCTTTTTTGAACAAATACTAGAAGGAAGTGGGGGTGCCTTCATGCGTAAGGATAAGAAGGAATTACTTATTGAATACTTGCAGGAGAAAAATGATTGGGTCCAAACAAAAGAGCTAACAGAACTCTTGAATATTTCACCGCGTACGTTGAGAAATTATATCTCGCTTTTCAATCATCCTTCATCCGATGTACACATTGAATCCTCTCATCTTGGTTATCGCTTCGTTGGTTTTCGGAAGAATGATATGCCTCATGAGAAAAAATCTGAAGCAAGCCGATCCGTTATTCAAACGCCGTCACAACGTATGTATTATATGTTACAACAGCTTGTCTTACTGCCAGAGGGGATCGACCTCTTTGAAATAAGTGATTACCTCCATATCAGTATGCCTACGGTGGAAAGAGATATGCAAAGCTGTCGATCATTTTTAAAAAACTTTGATTTACAGCTATGTCGAAAAAAAGATCAGCTCTCCTTGAGTGGTTTGGAAAGAAATAAGCGTAAACTGATGAGTGTCATTTATTTTAAAGAATATAATACAACCTTTTATAATATTATTGATTTGGAAGAGGTGTATGATTATGACCTTCATGCGTTTCGCGATCGCCTGTTACAAATCTTAAATAATCATGGCTTAGACATTAATGAATATACCATTGGTAACATTATCTACCATATCGTCATCTCGATTGAACGTATCAAGGACGAACAATATATCCAAAAATTTTCATATGAATTTGAACAGCCGTTAATTCCAGCCGAGGTGCTAACTGAGGTTAAACATTTGATAGAAGACTATTTTCATGTGTTTATTAGTAATGCTGAAATGAACTACCTGCAATCATTATTAGCAAGTAAAACTACCATTAATCTAAAAGATGAGCGCTCAACTAATCTATTCAACAGCTTTATCAATGATAAGTACATCCATTTAGTACAAAAGATTATCGAAAAGGTTAACGATAGCTATCTAGTTGATCTTGCCGATGAAGAATTTCAAGCAAAGTTTGCCCTGCATATTAAAAATATGTCGGTAAGGGCGGCGAGTGGATTTTCATCCAAGAACCCGTTAACCCAGACTATTAAAACCTCCTCTCCGCTTATTTATGATCTAGCGGTATTTATTTCAAACATCATCACGGAAGAGGAGCATGTAAAGCTACCTGAGGATGAAATCACGTATATAGCCTTACATGTTGGGAGTTGCCTAGAATTAAAACAACATACAATGACAAAGATTCAGGCTATCCTAATTACTCCCGGCTATTATGATATACACAAAGATATACAGAAAAAAATACGAAAGCATGTTGGCAATCAGATAACATTCAAACAGGTAATTACGCAAATGGATTATCAGTTATCAATGAATGCAGATATGATCATCACTACAATGCCGACAACCGCTTCTGGGAATACTCCTACGCTAACGATAAGTCCTTTTGTATCAGACTATGACTTGATAAAGATTCGCGATGAAATAGAGCGCTTAAAAGCAGCCAAGGCTAGAGCAAGAATGAAGCAACAACTACTTTCACTATTTGATGAGCGTCTATTTGTCCGAGGTAAATCATTTGCCAATGAAACAGAAACAATAAACTATTTAGGAAAGAAGATGATAGATCATGGACTTGTTCCTAAAAACTATCTTGGAGATGTACTCAAACGGGAGAAGATGTCTTCCACAGCGTTTAATCAAATTGTCGCTGTTCCGCACTCCATGAAAATGGACGCCTTACAAACAACTATTGCTATTCTTATACCCAAGCAACCGATCCATTGGGGAGAAAGTGACAACGTCCGCATTGTTTCACTGATTGCAATGAGCCAAAAGGAAAGAAAGATCTATCGGGAAATTTATGATGAATATATAAAAGTGTTAACAAATCCGGCAAACGTTTCCCAACTTGCAACATCAACTAACTTTCAGGAATTTATTGACCAATTGTCAATATTAATGGGAAATGACGCTTAATCTTAGGAATAGAACAAAACAAACTAACAAATGAGATGAGTGATTAAATATCCGAAACACGGTGCGTATATGAAAAAACAGGATATCTCCTTCTCTATTGAGTAATCCTTAAATTTTAAATATATTGGGCCATATGATAGATATTTTCATCATAAAAAAGCTACCATGAAAGAATGTATGCAGACTTTCGAGGTAGCCTTATATTTCCTCTATTATTAACCTGTTAATATATCTTCCTTAGGATGAGCTATCTCTTCGGACAGCTCCCTTCCTCTCTTTCTACCATTTCACTACATAGCTAGCTTCATAACGATTCATTTTATCAATTAATGCTGCTGGCTCTTCGGCAACAATAATCATATCGCGATATTCCTTTTTCATAAATCCTTCATCAATTGTATGGTCTAGCATTTGAATTAGTGGATCGTAAAAGCCGTTGACATTCAATAAAGCGATTGGCTTATCATGATATCCTAATTGTGCCCATGTAAACACCTCGAACCATTCCTCTAACGTTCCCGCTCCACCTGGTAATGCTACAAAACCATCGGCTAAATCTGCCATTTTTGCCTTACGCTCATGCATCGTTTCTACTACATGAAGCTCTGTTAAATGCTCATGGGCAATTTCTACATCCATTAGCTTTTGGGGGATTACGCCAATCGCTTGGCCACCTTGATCTAACACAGCATTTGCCACAGCTCCCATACAACCGACCTGGGCACCGCCATATACCAAGGTTTTATTGTTTGCTGCCATCGCTTCACCTAGTTGCTTTGCGTTTTCTATATAAACACTGTCCTGACCAGCGCTTGAGCCACAGAATACAGCAATTCGCTTCAAATCCATCCTCATCACCCTCATTTCTTGATTGTCATACTTCCATTATATCATTCTCACATCAAGTTGCTGCATTTTAATTTATTATGTTTCCTTATCTAATTATTATTGAGAATGGCACCTTCAATAAACGCTACAGCTCTACTAGTCATTTTAGTAAATTCGCAGTTTTCATTACAATCGATTTTATATAAAAATTTTTGTTTACTAGACTCTTGTCATGTGGTTTTCGCCCATTTTTCAAAAAAAGAATTTGCAAGATAGAGAGGGATTTACGTGACCTTCCTAGAAATAAAGAATTTGATACGCAAATAAGTTTTGCTGGAGGAGCAGTTTGTAAATATTTATTTCAAACAACAGTCGATACGTATGGAGGTAAAGACAGGCTTGTAAAATACTTTCCTAAGTGGGTGTTGTAATTGAATCATTTAAATAGTGATTTTAATAGAATAGGATTATTAGACTTAATATTTATAGTTCCTATGTTTATGTTATTTTCTTATTTACCTAGCTATAATGTTTGGAGTGTATTATTAAACATAGTTATTTTTTATATTTTTTGCTTTTGGTTTAGCTATGGCTTTTCACATTATTGTTGACTCCATTAAAAAAAAGAAGAGCCATTGACTTTCAACCTGATTAAAATGAATCTGACAAAAGTATTCTATTCACATAATAATCCGAACCATTGTGATATGCTCCCTTTATCGTAGACAGAGAAAATAAAAATTCTCTTACTACTATGAAGGGAGTATTTATTGTGTTTAAAAGAACACCAAGCAGACTGATATTATGTCAATAAAATAGATGCAGCGAATGGGGAGAATTTTTCTTTTCCCTACCGTGCCTCGCTTACTGCCCTCTCTGTTAGGAGAAGGATAATACCTTCTACACAGTGTATGGTTTAAGCGCTTATCATACTTCTTTTCATCGTTAATCGGTGACATGTATTGATTAGTTAAGCCTTTACATTTTATATTTTGACTTTTGCTACAAAATGAGATACATTACTAATAGACGAACAATCATAATATATTATATAAAATCATTCGGATTTTGGGGTGTAAATCATGGAAAATGTATTTGATTACGAAGATATTCAGCTAATTCCTGCAAAATGTATGGTGAATAGCCGTGCAGAATGTGATACAACTGTTACGTTAGGTGGAAACACCTTTAAATTACCAGTCGTTCCTGCAAATATGCAGACGATCATAGATGAAAAGATTGCTTTGTTTTTAGCAGAAAATGATTACTTCTATATCATGCACCGCTTCGAACCAGAGAAGCGTATTGCCTTTATCAAAGATATGCAAGCGCGAGGCCTAATTGCTTCGATTAGCGTTGGTGTAAAAGAAGAAGAGTATGGATTTGTGAAGCAACTAGCTGATGAGCAGCTAACACCAGAATATATCACCATTGATATCGCTCATGGTCATTCAGAAGCAGTTATTAAAATGATCAAGCATATTAAACAGCATGTACCTCAAAGCTTTGTCATTGCTGGAAACGTTGGAACACCTGAGGCGGTTAGAGAATTAGAAAATGCTGGTGCTGATGCGACAAAAGTGGGAATCGGCCCTGGGAAAGTATGTATTACTAAAATAAAAACAGGCTTTGGTACAGGTGGCTGGCAATTGGCGGCACTTCGTTGGTGTGCAAAAGCAGCAAGCAAGCCTATTATTGCCGACGGTGGCATCCGGACACACGGTGATATCGCGAAATCCATTCGCTTTGGTGCAACCATGGTAATGATCGGTTCATTATTCGCAGGGCATGAGGAATCCCCTGGCGAAACGATTGAAAGGGACGGTAAGGTGCTGAAGGAATATTTCGGCTCTGCCTCTGAATTTCAAAAAGGGGAAAAGAAAAATGTAGAGGGAAAGAAAATGCTTGTGGAGCATAAAGGCTCCCTTACAGATACGCTAAAGGAAATGGAGCAGGATCTACAATCATCGATTTCTTATGCAGGTGGCAACAAGCTGGAGTCGATTCGCCATGTAGACTATGTTGTCGTTAAGAACTCCATCTTTAATGGGGATAAAGTTTACTAATTACGGCTGATGAATAACTTGGTATTTCAAAAGGGACATACGAATAGCCGGGATCTTTTTCAACTAGTCGGTAAGATCCGCCAGATAAGATAATCTTTTAAACTAGCTCTCCTAAAATAGATAAGTAATGGAAGCCGAACTAGCATCCGTGGATACGACGTTATATCCGGATCATAGTTCGGCTTATTTTTGAAATGGTAATACGTCTTACCGAAAAAACTAGATTCCGAGGGATCTGCTAAGAAAATAGCATCTGTCCATAGAACCATGTATCGGAAAATAAATTAACGCTGACAATAACCGCAGGAAGCATCCTCTATGTCAAATTACGATGAAAGCATAAAATGATTATACGGCTTTCAAGATCGCTCCCCTTATAGCACCTCTTTCACTAGACCCTTCTACCTAAATTTTCGTTCAATTCTACGAAAACTGCTATACTAGATGTAGCCAAATCCGCTCGGTAAGGAGGGGGTATTTCCGTGTGGGAATTATTATTAACCATGATAGAACGGATTGGGATTCTCGTTACGATCGCATTCATCTTAACAAGGTTCCGATTCTTCCGCAGTATGTTCTATCAAAATCAACTGAATCGCAGACAGCAATTTACCGCCATTCTATTCTTCGGCTTCTTCGGCATTATCGGTACATATTCAGGTGTTAGTCTCAGCACAGAAAATTTGGAATTTCACCGTTGGGCAGCGGACCTATCGGCTGATGAAGCAATTGCCAACTCGCGTGTTATCGGTGTGGTAATTGCAAGCCTGCTTGGCGGTCCAACGGTTGGAATTGGCGCAGGGATCATTGCCGGATTACATCGATTTACCTTAGGCGGATTTACGGCAATTGCCTGTGGTCTTGCCACGATAATCGCTAGTATCCTTGCTAGTCTATTTTATAAAAAGCATAAACGGGTGAGACTGCAAACCGCATTTATTATTGGTGCGCTTGCGGAGTCCCTGCAAATGTTAATTATTTTAATGATTGCCCAGCCGTTTGAACAGGCAAGCGCACTTGTGAACATTATTGGCATTCCCATGATTTTAGCAAATGGGCTTGGATCTGCACTATTCCTGCTCGTCATTAAAAATGTATTAAGCGAGGAAGAAAAAGTAAGCGCTCTCCAAGCGCAGAAGACGCTTCGTATTGCCGATCAGACGATTTCTCACCTACAGCATGGATTAACACCAACGGCGGCTGAAGCCGTTTGTCATATTATCCATCAGGAAATTCAAACGAGTGCTGTTTCGATTACGAATCGTTCGGAAATATTAGCACATGTTGGGCTTGGACATGATCACCACCGTACCAATAGTCCGATCCAAACAAAGATTACGCTTGATGCCATCCAACAGGGGAAGGTCTTGATTGCCAATCAGGAGTCGATTCATTGTGCAGTTACGAATTGCCCCTTAGGCGCAGCAGTTATTGCACCACTTAGACAATGCGGAAAGACAATTGGCACCTTAAAGTTCTATTTTCGCTCGGAAAAGGAGATTACAAACGTAACAAAAGAGCTGATTAAAGGACTTAGTTCTATGATTAGTCACCAACTTGAAACGGCAGAGGTAGATCGTGCCTATCAGCTGGCAAAAGAGGCAGAGATAAAAGCGCTTCAAGCACAGATTCGTCCACACTTCTTGTTTAATACGCTGAATACGACTATCTCCTTAATCCGCTTAGATCCAGGTAAAGCCCGGAAAATGCTCATGTCTCTCTCTCATTTTCTCAGGCAGAATCTATCAGCTACGACCCAAAGCACGATCACCTTACAACAGGAATTGGCTCATGTGAAGGCTTATTTATCCATTAAAGAAGAACGATTTAAAAATAAATTAACGGTTAGCTATGAAATCGATCCTTGTGTACTTAACCAGCTTATTCCGCCACTTACGCTACAACCAATAATTGAAAACACCATGAAGCACGGCTTTAAGGATAAAGAAACAGATTGCATGCTGAAAATAAAAATAAACCGGAATCAAGATAGAATTTGCATTTATGTAGCAGATAATGGCAAGGGAATGAACACAGAGCTGGCTGAGCAAGTCATTCAAGCGCCTATTGATTCAGCCTCTGGCAGTGGCTTGGCCCTGTACAATGTAAATAGAAGATTAAGCATTATGTTTGGCGAGGATGCTTCGCTGCAAATCAGCAGTAGCATTAATCAAGGAACTTCTATTCAGTTTTCCATACCCTATAAGGAGATGTCACAACAATGGATCAGTTAATTCAAACACTTATTGTGGATGATGAATTATATAGTAGAGATGAATTGAAGCATTTATTAAGCAGCTTTCCTTCTATTCAGCTCGTTGATGAAGCTGCGTCTGGCGAGGATGCTGTGATAAAGGCCCTTCAGCACCAGCTAGATGTTATCTTCTTGGATGTAGAAATGCCAAAGATGGATGGGATGAAGGCAGCAGAAGCCATTCGAAAGCTGAAGCATGCACCGTTAATTGTGTTTGCAACTGCCTATCCACAATTTGCAGCGGAGGCATTCCGTCATGATGCTGTGGATTATTTGCTGAAGCCCTATGATGAGGAGCAATTACAGGAGACAATTCAACGAATTGAAAATAAATTATTTACTAGCCAGCAGACCGATAAAACGAAACCAACAGGTAAGCTAGCCGTTGAGGCGGATGGGGAGATCTTTTATCTGGAGCCAAAAGAAATTCTCTATATGTCACGGGTGGATAAATTAACAAAGCTGATTACGAAGACCGGCGAATATGAAACGAAGATCCCATTAAAGGAATTAGAAAGCAGGCTGCTTGCATACGGATTTTTCCGGATTCATAAAAGCTTCTTAGTGAATTTAGAATATGTTAGCCGGTTAACCCCATGGTTCAATGGTGCCTATCACCTGCATGTAGATGGACATGACGAAGTGTTATCCGTAAGCAGGAATTATGCCAAAGCATTAAGACAGCGTTTAGAAATCTAGTAAGCTATTTCACATCTTAATAGAACAAGCTAACATGTTAATCTGATTTTTCTACGTGTTATTCTCCATTCCCCCTTTCTTTCTTAGGTTTCTTTTATACTTTATGTAATCGCATTCATTTATAGAAATAGGGGGAGAGCGCGTTGTATACTTTTTTAGCTGGAATTGCACTACTGATTATCGGTTATTTCACATATGGTAAATTCATTGAAAAATTATTCGGTGTAAAACAGGAGCGAGCAACACCTGCTTATGTAAACGCTGATGGGGTAGATTATATTCCAATGAGCACCGCAAAAAATTCATTTATCCAGCTGTTGAATATTGCTGGTACTGGCCCTGTATTTGGACCAATTATGGGAGCACTCTATGGACCAGCAGCCTTCATTTGGATTGTTGTTGGCTGTATTTTTGCAGGTGCGGTACACGATTATTTAACAGGGATGATTTCCATTCGTAATCGTGGTGCCCATTTACCGGAATTAGCTAGTAAATTTTTAGGAAAGGCCATGAAGCATATTGTAAATGCATTCGCTGTCCTGCTCCTTTTATTAGTAGGTACGGTATTTGTCTCAACACCAGCCAGCCTGCTTCACTTACTGACAGATGGTAGTGTTGCCGTGTGGATCTTTATTGCTGCTATTTTTGTTTATTATATTGTCGCTACATTACTTCCAGTAGATAAAATCATTGGCAGACTCTATCCATATTTTGGCGCACTGCTATTACTAAGTGCACTTGGCGTTGGTGTTGGATTAGTAGTCACTGGTGCACCGATTCCTGAGCTGTCCTTACAAAACTTCCACCCAGACCATGCACCTATCTTTCCTTTATTATTTTTTACCATTACTTGCGGTGCGCTTTCTGGATTTCATGCAACGCAGACACCGATTATTTCGCGTACAACGAAGAAGGAAAAAGAAGGACGTAAAATTTTCTACGGTATGATGATTGCTGAAGGGATTATTGCAATGATTTGGGCAGCGGCAGCGATGAGCATGTTTGATGGCTATCAAGGACTAAGTGATATCTTAGCAGCTGGCGGACCAGGAGCAATTGTAAGTGAATCCTCCACAGTATTACTAGGAGCAATCGGTGGAACACTTGCTGTCCTAGGTGTCATCGTTTTGCCAATCACGTCCGGAGATACTGCATTTCGTAGTGCAAGAATGATTATTGCAGATTATCTGAAGATCGCTCAGAAAAAGCTATCCAGCCGCTTATGGATTGCCTTACCACTGTTTGCTATTTCGGTTGTCTTAACGCAAATTGACTTTAATATTTTATGGCGTTACTTTAGCTGGGCGAACCAAGCCACAGCTGTGATCGCGCTATTTGTAGGAGCGATGTATCTTTATATCGCAAAGAAAAATTACTTTGTTTCACTCATACCAGGTACATTCATGCTTGTTATGGTAATCGCCTATATCCTATCCCAGCAAATCGGCTTCGGCTTACCGATGAACGTTGCTTGGGCCGGTGGTGTCATTGGAACGATAATCCTACTTGTCCTATTCTTTAAGGCTGCGAAGAAGGCTCGAGCAAACAATGTTCCGTTGGAAGAGGATATCTCCAATTGGGACAGCGCTGCATAAGTAAATTTATCTATGAAGGGGTATTGTCTTAATGAGCAATACCCTGTTTTTTTGTACAACGATGCCTTCATATTATTCATTTGCGTATATCTTTTGAAACTTTGTACGATTTTCAGAGGAGGTATAGAACTTATCCGTATCTTACTTTATAATAAATAGCATCATCGGAAGGGGGATAATAGCATGCCAATTAATGTACCTAAGCAATTACCTGCACGTCATGTGTTAGAGGAAGAGAACATCTTCTTAATGGATACGGATCGGGCGACGACACAAGATATTCGTCCGTTAAATATAGTTATTGTCAATCTAATGCCTGAAAAAGAACGCACGGAAACACAATTACTGCGTTTATTAGGTAATTCGCCATTACAGGTTACCGTTACATTCCTTCATACAGCAACACATGAATCAAAGACAGTTAGTCCGTCCCATTTAAATCAATTTTATAATACATTTGCCAATATCAAGAACCAGCGATTTGATGGCATGATTATTACTGGTGCACCTGTGGAGCTCATGCCTTTTGAACAGGTTGATTACTGGGAAGAGCTTTCTGAAATTATGGAATGGTCGAAAACACATGTTACCTCTGTCTTACATATCTGTTGGGCTGCCCAGGCAGCACTTTATTATCATTATGGTATCGGCAAATTTGAGCTACCCGCTAAATGCACAGGGGTGCTCTCTCATACAGTGGCAAATTCTACTGTAGAGCTTGTCCGTGGATTTGATGAGGAATACTTAGCACCACATTCCCGTTATACGGGTACATCAGCGGAGGAAGTGGAAAAGAATGATAAGCTGCTACTCCTGTCATCGACGTTAGACAATGACCCATTTATTATCTTGTCTAAGGATGAAAAACACGTGATGGTTACTGGTCATTTGGAATATGATGATCTTACGCTTGCGGACGAATATTATCGCGATCGAAATAAAGGCATCGATGCAGCTGTTCCTAAAAATTACTTTCCCAACGATAATCCGGAAATAAAACCATTAAACCGCTGGCGCTCCCATGCACATTTACTGTTCTCGAACTGGCTTAATTACTACGTCTATCAAGAAACACCATATGAATGGAAATAGGCCAAAAATGGTCATCCGGTAAGACGGATAAGCTAGAAATAAAAAGCAAGTGTGGTAAATAGCATCCCACTGTCTTACGGGAGGTATCGGTGAGATCCCGCAGCATTAGGGGCTCACCAGCCGCCCACGGCAAGCGAAGGATATTTCCGAGTAGCTTCGTTTCATGAACATCATTTCTAGTTATTTTTTCTTTGATTCAAACACTTTTCCTTCTTCCCCAACGGATTTGGCTCCTTTCGTAAATGTGGCTGTCACAGAAAGGGTGCTTCCACTCATGCTCCATTAGGTATCTGACATATGTTGGTTCTTTTTATACCAATTCATTACAAAGGGCTTCTTTGCTTTGCTGTAGAACCTCGTGTCATCATAGCGGATTGATAAACGCTCCTTTTAGCTACCATAGCGTTCGACTCCCTCTGGATGAGCGCGAAGCATAGAATTATCATATCTTTAGCATATTGGCTTCTTATCGGCTAAATGAACAGGGTTACTGCTATGAACCGTAAAGAAAGGTACTGTATACGGCTTTCATGATTCTTTGACTTTTTCACCTTTTACGTTGCGATTTATAAGATGAACCCTATCACTAAGACTTACTTGGTGAATTTGTGGTACATAATGTTTGCATATTAACGTGAAATAACTTTATTTCTATTTTACACCTTCCTTACCAATCATCTATCCATAGTTTGTAAGGTGTACATTTGCAGTACTTTCGGAATAAGGATTTGAGCCTATTAGCATAAAAGGGACAGATTGTGGAATCACACTAGATACTTCTTTCTTTATAGAGAGGGTTTAGTTGAATAGTCCCTAAAGGAATATTAATGTTAGTTCGCAGAACGCGGAACTGTTGGTACTTGTGAGAAAATAAAATGTGTTACAGTTTGTGCGTACGGATTTACTTCTTCTATGAATTTCTCCGCTTTTGATAAGTTTTCAAAGTGCATTTTAAGCATGTAACAAGCATTTCCAGCTATACGATAACAAAAATGTACGTTTGGGAGTTTTAGAATAAAGTTTTTGAACGACGTATAGTCCCCATTTTTGACTGTTGCTTCAATTATACATTGGATAGGTAGACCTAATTTCTCATAATCGATTTCTAATGTATAGCTTTTAATAATACCGAATGATTCCATTTGTCTAACCCGTTCTGTTACAGAAGGAGAAGATAGGTTAACTCTTCTTCCAAGTTCACTCATAGATAAGCGACTATTTTTATGTAATTCATCTAAAATCTTTCTGTCAACATTATCAATTTTCATTTTTAAATAAATCCTCCTAATATCGTTAATTGTTTAATTAATTTATCGATTACTCATTATAAATTTAATGTTATTTTTGTATTAAATCTTCTAAAATTAAATATAGCAAAGGAGGATTTTAAATGGCAAGAATTAAGGAATCAAGTTTCGGAGACTCACCATTTCAACGACTTTTAGGACACAACGTAGAAGTAATGAAAGGATGGTCACATTTAGGGAAAGTATTAGAAAAAGGAGGATTGCTTTCTTCTGAATTAAAGGAGCAAATAAGGAGAACGTTAGCCCAAAGTAATGGTTGTGAGTATTGTAAAGTGAAAGGTAAACCT
This sequence comes from Virgibacillus salarius, assembly GCF_039521925.1. Taxonomy (NCBI): domain Bacteria; kingdom Bacillati; phylum Bacillota; class Bacilli; order Caryophanales; family Bacillaceae; genus Virgibacillus; species Virgibacillus salarius. Next base: position 74,534 of record NZ_BAAACY010000088.1, read on the forward strand.
AATCCTGATAAGTTTGATGAAAAAACTTCTATTGCGGTTGCTTTTACGGAGGTGTTTTTAAAGCTAAGGGGGAATATACCAACTTCAACTTTTAACGTTTTACAGGAATGCATGACTGAAGAAGAAATCAGTGAACTTTGTGCTTTTATTTCGTTTACTACTGCTTCACAGTACTTTGGAGCTATGATGAAATTAGAACCTGTAAAGAAATAATTTTAAATATAAAAGCTCTTCCTAACTAGTTGCTTTTGTTTAATAAGGCTTTTAATGATCTTCAACAAAATCGGCTAATAAACTATATTTCTTCATGCTATACTAAAATTGTGTATGACAAAAAAACCTTCCGAATCTAACAGTAGGAAGGTTTTTCATTTTATAGGTAGTGATTTCACTTCCTAGCAACTCGCGAAGAAATCGCGCTTCCTGCTCAAACATTTGTACCCATTTTTTATCGTAATCTGTTAATCGCACCTTCATCACCCGAGCCCTCCCTTATAAAATACACAGCATATTGTTTCCTTCAATGAATCCTGTTCAAGATAGCAAACGCTTCATTAGCCGTCAACGGTTAATGGAGCAAATAATAGCTAAGCCACCACATACATCATGTGATGGCTTATATATCATAAAGAGGTTTTCATTCAACCAGACAACGAGTATAGTACAGCTGACCTTGAATCAAGCATCTTCCATTTATCTATTTCATCTTTATTCTTCATTGATCTAGCTAATACCCGCCATAATACGGTGGGTAAGGGGGTGGATAATAGCCGTAGCCACCATCATCGAACGCATTCACAAGTGTTCCTGCTAAAAGCCCGCCAGCTAACCCACCAATTAGTGGAACGCCGAACCCGCCGAAAAACGGGCCACCGAATCCGGAGCTTCCAAACCCTGGGCCGCCGAATCCTGGGCCACCAAATCCAGGACCTCCAAACCCTGGACCTCCAAATGGTGGTCTGCCAAAGCCTCCTTTAAATCCTGGGCCAGGACCAAATGGTGGTCTACGTTCAACATCTTCCTGTACATAAAATTGTTGCTCAGGAGGCATCACCGCAGGCATATTCCAATCTCCATTCATAGAACTTCCCTCACTTCCATATTGTCTATGAAAATAGGATATGCATTTGCCCAGCAAAACTATTGGGCGATTATACTAGGACATAAAGGGATTTTCCTTATTCCCCTCGTCTTTATATTCAGATATCCAGCTACGAAGCGCCTTCAAGGAGCAACGTATATTTCCGGAGCAAATTTATATACCATTATCTTCGATCGCAGCAATAGATTTTTTTACATTAGAAAAACGGAGCAAAATTCGCTCAATCCTTATCACTAAATGCTCAGATTTACGCTCCCTCTAGTAGCTATTATGGAATAATAGCTACTGCTTACTTGACCACCACTCCGGCTGCCCACTTCCCTTTCCGTGGGGTTTGTCCTTCAGCTAACTTTTTTAGCAAAACCCGCTCAAAAAAGTGGATCTTCAGGTCAAACATTTCCCACAGGAGTTGAAGTGGCCGGCCTTCGCTATTACCAGCCTCTACAACGCTAGCATGAAGTAACACAGCTGCTTTTATACTCACGGATAGCAATTTTTTTACTTTACCCATTGGAAAAAAAGTCAACCTATTACTTATGACAAGAATTGTTGCACCTTCGCATAGCGGAGACGAATTACGTAGACTCCTGCGGGATTAGCACAAGCCGAAAATCCACTTTGCAACGTGTTCTTCTTTGCAAAGTTAGTTGAGGCCGTGCCCGCGGAAAGCGAAGTAATTAGTCGGAGCATTGCCAATATACATCTAACATTTCAAAATAACTACTTGGCTTAACGCAGTCATTGCACTGATTTTATACTTTCTTAACTTTGAACAAAAGGGAGCAATACGCTCTCCCTTTTTGGTTATTAAATAAAACAAATGAATTGCTTTATTTAAATAATACATTTGTAGATACAAATGAAAAAATCGCTAATATCACCAGAATCACAACTAACGTATAAATTGTTTTTTTAACTCTTGACATATCCACTTACCTTTCCCTTGTTGGTTACACTTACACACGACATTTTCCATCCTTATACATCCAAGCCCCTTTAAAAACAAATGAGATAGCCATATTTGCCTGAGAATACGCACTTGTTTTTGAATGACCTTCTATTTTTCCAAGAAAACTAAAGGGCTTATACCGTTATCGATAGTCTCCTCTTTCCTTCCAATGGATATATGACGTTTACCAGACAAATCAAACAGCTCTACTCGTAAAACAAATGATGGAGCATTCGATCCTTATTCTCAAAAAACTGCCGCATCATAGCATAATGACTTGTCTCTTCTAACGTCGTTTCCCGTATACCCGAATCCGATAATTCAAATAATAGAGACTGTGGATACGCCATAAGAATTGGTGAGTGGGTGGATATAATAAATTGTGAGCCATTTTCTACTAATTCATGAATGCGCGTAAGCATGGACATTTGTCGTAACGGTGATAAAGCCGCTTCTGGTTCATCTAATATATAAAGACCATTCCCTTGAAAACGATGAATAAAAGTTGCGAAAAAGGCCTCTCCATGAGATTGCTCATGTAAAGATTTACCTCCAAAGGAGTCAATAATACGTGGCCCAGCCATTGGCTGACTATCCATCACTTCAATATTCGTTGCTACATTGTAAAACGACTCTGCACGAAAGAAAAAATGATCGATCGGGCGCTGGACACCTTTACTAATCCGAATATAGTTATCTAAAGGTGAATGCGAATCATAGCTGGAAAAGTTAAAATTCCGCGTACCTCCCTCTGGATTAAAGCCTAATTCTACAGCAATTGCCTCTAACAGTGTTGATTTACCCATGCCATTTTCACCGATGATATACGTAACATTTGGATGAAAATCTAACACTCCCAAATGACGAATAACGGGTAGATCGAATGGGAATGTATCAAAGGAAGGCACTTGCTCCTGTTTTAACTGTAAGCTTTTTAAAAAAGTATTTTCAGATGTTAATCTAGGCATAGGGAATCACCTCTGCATAACGAGCTCTTTTTCTTTTCATTTTAGCATTCCAAGCTACATTTAGCGATAGCCATCTTCAACGTAAAAGAGCTGCCCAAAAAGCAGCTCTACTCCGACATAACTGAATATACAATTCAATATTCTCGTAAGTAAACCTCTTTCACACACAAATTCTTCTCCCGAAGGGGTTTCCAAATAGGTTAGTTACTGTATTTACATAATACCTCAGCCATCCTCCATGGCATTCATTATTCTTCCGTAAATTCATGTGTTGCTAACGTGGTAGCTAGTTGATCTTCCACTCCTCTAATCGTTGCACTAGAACCCACGTAATTATTTACCATGATGGAGAAAATAAGCGGCTTCCCATCCTTCGTTGTAACATAGCCAGAAAGGGTGGATACCCCCGTTAACGATCCTGTTTTTGCTGTCACATTTCCTTTTGCTGGCTCTGATGTCATTCGATACCGAAGTGTACCTCCAACTAACCTTTCTGCTTCACCTGCAACCGGTAATGACTCCTTATAAGCAGCGAACCAGTCCTCATCCTGTACGTTGTAAAGCAATTCAGCAAGATCATTTGCTGGAATCATATTCTTATGCGACATTCCAGAACCATCCCGAAGTAGTATCGTGTCTTCATCTACACCAAAATCGGTAATAACGTCTCCGATCACCTGCAGCCCCTCATCCCAGCTGCCTTCATCGTTTATTACTTTTCCCATTTCCTTTGTCAGCACTTCACCATGCCCGTTATTGCTTAGTTTCATAAACGGAATGAGTAAATCCTTTACTGGCATTGACTGTTTAGATGTTAGGAGCTGGGCATCTGCCGGTGTTGCTGCAAACGTATCCTTGGAGTTGCCAATAAAAGAGATCCCCTGTGCTTTTAATGATTTTTTAAATACATCGAGCGCATATCCAGTTGGCTCCCATACCGATACCCACGACCTAGACGCTGCACCTTCTACTGGCATCGTACCCTCAACAACTACCGTATTCGATCCATGCTCTCGCTCAATCGAAATATCCCTCGGCTCTCCGGCATCCACCATTTTCGTGTTATTTTTAATCGTTATATAATCTGTCTCTGGCATAACACGTATTTCCGCTTTTCCTTTGGCAGTATCTTTCGCAGTTGCTTCTACAATTACCGTACCAGCATCGTAGTCTTCATTTGGTGACAGGGTTAATGCCGAGACCTGTGCACCTGTATAAAATGGCTCATCAGACCAATTCAGATCCTGCGAAAGACGAACGTCATCATACCATGTATCATCACCTACAAGATCTCCCTTAATTTTCCGAATTCCTTGCTTCTTTAAATCCTTAGCAAATTGAACAAAATCCGTTTGGAGGAGGGTGGGATCACCCTTTCCTTTTAAGTATAGATTTCCATGTAGTACCTTCCCTCTTCGCTTACCATCCGTTAATATCTCTGTCGCAAATTGGTAGTCCTTCCCAAGTGTTTCTAAAGCTGCTGCTGCCGTTAGTAATTTCATGTTAGAAGCCGGATGTAGTCGAATGTCACCGTTCTGTTGATAAAGTAGTTCACCAGTATCTGCACGCTTAATGCTAACACCCGTAACCGTCCCTTCCAGATGCTCATTCGCTAGTATAGCGGAAAGCTTTTCATCCAACGGAGCATCTTCATCCATTTCTGCCGCTGTTATATCTTCGGATGCTTTTACAAATAAGGGCTCCTCCTGTTTCAAAAATGGGATTATCGTAATAAATAAGAACAAGAGGAGCAAAAATCCTTTCTTCATGTGATTCTTCCAATCCATGAGCTTGTCCACATCCCTTCATTTTATTTGAATATTTTAATTATACAGTAAAATAGTGCATTTATTAGAAATTTTATAAAAAAAGCTTCCATAGACCTAGATAAATAGGACCTTATTTATCCCTTCTACAGTCGCTAAGAGCTCCGCATACGCTTTTTCCATCAACGATACGAACCCGATCGATTCAACAATGATACCTTTGAAAGAATGCAAAGGTAAGTTTCACTGTATCACACTAATCGGGCTTTACGAGCAATTGACCGCTCATTTATCTTTCATGATTCCATCGAGAAGCTTAAAATGTGGACCTTTCTTCCCGATAATTCGGCTTAAAAAACGTGTCTTAGAAATAAAAGGAATGTCATGTAATTTATGTTTCATTACCATATCATCTGAGACAGGTTTCATAAGATAAAAGGTTATAACATGACAAACAAAGGAAAAGCCCATTGGTTTCTACTAGGATTTTTATATATAGAAGAGTGTCGTTTTATAACCTATTACCCTATCATATACATAAGCTTATGGAACGATGGACCACAATACTTTAATTGGGATTTATTTTATTTTGTAAGTTAGCCATCGTTACAATACATAAACAATTAAATTTCTTGCATAATCGGTTATAACTATCCTAGTGCGAATATCATTAGCGATTAATCGCGGAAACTAAAGTGGTACAATTTGACCTCTAATCTCCCCTGCAGGATTTTGTTCAGTATGAGCATTTACATACGTTAGTTCTCGTTCCATAGAATTTATTAAATCCTCTACAGTCCTTATTCCTACCTCATTTGGTACAATGTCATCATCAGTAATAATGCCAGTAATAACACCTCTTTGCGTCGTAATGCCATTTTGTTCCTCAAGCGTTTCTAGGTTAGCCCCAAATAGGAAAACTACTACTGGTCCATTTTCTCCACGTTCACCAAAGTGAATATGAGCCTGAATGAAATTTCGAATGTTCCGAACATCTAGCGAAAACTTTACTTTAGTTCTTCTTTTATTTACTACAAATTTTGCACTACCAAAAGCGTTAGTCTTTACCGGGGGGACTTCGTTATCTCCCTTCAATCTAGCTTTAAACGTTTTTAGCATGTTTTCACCTTCCTTCCATATAATTGCTATAGTTTATGTATGGATATATGGTCTGTATAGTTTTAAAACCTAATTGTTGGATGTATAGTAACGAGCCAGGTCACGCGGACATTAACTGTCAATGAAGGAACCAAAAGGCTAGCTTCTCAATTTTAATACTTGGGAAATAGAAATTCTGTAAAATCCGCATTTTCCTAATACACCATGTTGTCAAAGGAAATGCTAAAATTAGTTGCTTACATAATTTTATTTTGTTTAAAAGCCCGTAGGGTTAGCTTCCCTACAATAGGTGTCACTGAATATGGGTTCTCATCATGTTTACTTATTAACATATTTTCCATCGATGCGCCCATTGTAGGGTCCATAAGCCATAACATCATTTTTCAATCATGAATATCCCTCCTCTTGATATACGTTTAAAATGCCTCACGTAGTGAGGTTATGCAGTTCTAGACGGAAAAATCTTATCATTATCAGCGTATAACCAATCATAATAAAGCCTTCATTCATAGGTTATAAGAGAAGTCTATTTATTAGGGTCCGATCTAAAAATGTCACAGTATGGTGGTGGATTTGCGCTAGTTGTTGTGTTGTTTGTCGTTCTAATTATTGTTGGTGCTGGATCATTCGGCTATGGTAGTTACGGCTAATAAACGTAAATAAGAATTAAGACGAAATAAAGTAACCCAATTTAACGAATAATGATAGCCATGTTTGTCACTCCTACTATGTAGAGAGTGTTGATATAAATTTAATTTTGTTTATCCCCCACGGATGGTTAGTACCACAAGTATGACCTAAAGACTTTTGAACCAATCGGACATTTACTGGCAGTCGATCCACCACTTACCAATTTTGATTTCATTCTATTGCTTGAGGTGGGGGTCTTACTGTCAGTTATATGCAGGATAAAAGGAGGGATATGAATGTCATTCGGATATGGCGGTCAAGGCTATGGTGGCGGTTACGGCTGCGGCTATGGTGGTGGCTACGGATACGGTGGTGGATTTGCACTTATTGTTGTATTATTCATTCTATTAATCATTGTAGGAGCTGCAGCATTTGGACACAGTTATTAGAAAGTTTTAACGTAATAAATCGACAATTGAAGAAATGATGATGCTGACTTATATTTTATTTTTGTCAGCATCTTTTTTATGAAAACTTTCCAATCAATTACACCTACTTGGATATGTGATCATACCCTAAAAGATAATTCTTTTATCAAATAAGGGAGATGGTTTTTTGTATCCATTTTATAATTACAGAGTAAGCAATTGGGAAGCTGTTTTATCTTTTTTGTACCATAGTTTGTATGCTGAAGAAATGGTATGTGCTATGAGTAGCGAGTTATTCCATATACCGGAAACAAAGGATTTAAAAGGGAACAACGAAATGCATAGTCACCTAGTCCCTGCATCCTATCATCGTATAACCGCAGTGGGATCATCTCAAAGACTTACGAATGGTGAGCAACGGCAATCTATTATTGACACATTAATAGCTTGTATAATTAATGCGGAGACGCAAGATAAAAAAGTGCGTGAGGGCTTAGATACGATGGCTGAGAATGCGCCAACTGAATATAAATCCTTTATGGAAACAATTATCATATGGCAAGAGCAGGCAGAAGCGTATTTAAATGAAACAAAAGAAGCTTTACAATCAATGGGGATTTCTGTTCCATCAGAAAGCGAACAGTATAGTTCAAGAGGTTGGTCTTAGTGACTAACCTTTTTGTTTATATAAAAAATAATTGCAGAGATACAAGGTAGGATTTATTTAAAACAAAAGGAGCCTATACCTTTCCTTCCATACTCTAAATTATAGAAGGAACAAAAGCGGAAGCTCCCGAATAGAAACGTAGCGACTGGACTGAGGCAACGGAGATAAAAGAATGAAAGGTGATTTTAATCCACTTTGGAGTATTACGTTGATTAATTTGCATTTTCTAATTTTGAAATTCCCTTTATTTTAGCTGCATCATTTAATGTGGAGAACTGGGCATGTACCACTATTAAATTGCCAACAATAAGATGATATTTTAAATTTATTAGCTATACTTTGTAACATTTGCCTATGGGATGAATATTTTAGGAGTGAGTAATATAGGAAGGAAGGATACAATGCACTATCAACATGAAATGGATCACCCATATCAACACTATGAATCACCATATGAACAAGGCTATGATTCTCCATACATGGATCATAATACACACAAAAAACAAATGTATGAATTATGTAATAAATTTCATTTATACTTTGTGCAAATTCAAGCAATAGATGGGCAAATGTATGATGGCATTATTGAAGATGTAGATGACGACAGTGTAACATTGCTTATGCCATATGGTGATATGGACAGAGAAGTGGGAACGGAACGCCAATACGGCTTTGGGTATAGTGGATATGGTGGATATGGCGGATATGGTGGATTCGGTTTTCCTAGAAGGTTTCGTCGTTTTAGACGGTTCCGATTTCCATTTTTCCGACTACGTCGTTTATTTTTCCCATACTATTATTAATATTTCCCTCCGAATTGTTAATCCTTTCGAAAAAGATGCCTCTTTCATAAGTTGATAAGAGGCATCTTTTGATGATTAAAATCCTTCGATGTGTACTAGTAATCATTATTCATACTCGACTTTTTAGAAGGGTTCTTTTATTTTAAATAAAGAATAATGATGTCAACAATACAAGGGAAACAATAGCAAAGAAGGGAAAAAAGAACCCTGATACACCTGAATCAAGATAAATTCCTTTAGGAGTAACATCCTTTAGAACACCACGATAACATTTCCCATAGTGATCTACGACCTTAACTGGCTTTCCATAGTATTTACAGGCTTTTTGATAAAAGTAATCAGCTTTCATCGAATTCCTCCTTTCTTACCAATACAGTATTATCATATTCTAAAAGATTCTAACTGTATGGATAAGTGAAGGAGGGGTTAAGTACAAATAAGTATCCGCTCATCAAACGGGCTGTTTAAGTTTCGCCATATGAAGGACACTTTACCAACGAGAAGCTGGGACAAAACACAACTTCTTTACTCAAAATACGAATAATCATGTTATCAATAGGAGTATCATCGCCGCACCGTGAAACTATACGCGCTTTTCGCGGGCACGGCATCAGCTAACTTAGTAAAGAAAAACACGTTACCAAGTGGATCTTTGGACTCGTGCTGTTCCCTCCGGAGTCTCGCTTATTTCAGGTGCTAAATGAATGATTCTAATTAGAAAACGAATTGTTTCTTCATTCTTTTGTCTCAGCCTCTAATTTTTTAATTTCCTCACTAGCGATCATTACATTTTGAAACTAAAGCCAAGCAACATACATTTCCTCAAGATTGCGAATATTGGTAATTCCAACTATAAAAATTCATGAAAAAACCTTATAATTAGGGTATGGTAGTCCTGTCCAAATCCCTAACTATAAGGAGTTCACATAAACAATCCTACCATTAGATTCAAAAATTATACAAAAAATGATTGAACACGCACAACTCGATACAGACTTGGCTGGGAATACATTGAGTTTTGTAGTCCTCATTCAAAAAAATACCTAATGTGTAAGAATTAGCTCCCAGCTTGCGTTACTTAAAGTGAAATCAAAAAAGGAGGAATAGAGATGATAAAAATTGGCGCTGTATTTATCCCTGTAACCAATATGGAAAAATCTGCTCAATGGTATCAGGAGAAGCTTGGGTTAAATCCTATTGGCGCTTGGCCAGATGGTAATGGAGCAGATTTTTATTTTACAGAGGAAAAGCAATATGTAACACTTATAAAGGTGAAAAAAATGCCACCAACCACTTTCCCTGACATTACGGATTTTCAGAATTCTAACTTCAATTTTACAACTGCTGATGTGCATGCATTACATACTGAATTAAAGCAAAAAGGTGTGCATGTTTCCGAGGTAGAGGATCATGGAGCAATTACTGGCTTTGACTTTTATGATCTAGATGGCAACACGTTTAGTGTCATTATAGATAGCTAGTATGAAAAGGGACAAACCAAACGAAATATAGATAAGGAAACTCTGAACTCCATTCGATATACGAAGTTATGTTCGAATAATAGTTCAGAGTTTTATCGTTTATTCTTTGGAAATGATATTTGTTTGTCTTAATTGAGCCCTTCTGTAAATCTAGCTTTTCTTTACGGGTATTAATATCGTAAATTCTGGCTCCTCTTCGATTTTATCCATCTTGTATAGCTCAACATGGGTTAAATGACCGACAGAGTTCTCCTCATACCCTTGGCTTTGAATCCATTCATAGATATTTTGGTAGGAGCGATCTATTGCCTGTCCTTTTTCATGATCACACGTTGCATATGTTAGCTCAGGTAGGGTTACAATCTCCATACCCGATGGAATCTTTTCCACGTCAGTCACTTCCACGACAGCATAATGGATGAAACCATTCGAAGCTGGATTTGCATGATAAGATAATCCAAAGAAACGATCTGGCTCCAATGCATCGACTATTTCATGTACTCGCCTTCGCAATTCTCTTTGCAGATTTCGAATTTCTCCAGCGGCCGCTCCAACAAATGTACCTTCCCATTTTAGACCAATTGCTGTAAACCCAGCTTTTGTCAATAGTTTCGCCTCATTAGCCTGCTTATCCCTCAAAATTATCAACCCTTTCCTAATTTTCTAACTAATTATATACTAATAGTGTGACAGGTCTAGTCTATATTTCCAACTATTTTCGGGAGAAGGGGGGGCTACATTCTAACAAGCATGCTTACAGCTTAGTATAGCACGCCCTTCGACCAACCCTTGATGGAGCTAACAGTCTTACTTTATTTCACGAACAAATGCATAAGCTGGAAAGGAAAATCGCTTCTATGAAATTCTACATAGCCTCTAGTTTTAAAAACAAAGAACACGTACGTTACTTAGCAGAAGGGCTCGTCCATAACGGGAACCTACAAACATACGACTGGACACAGAATACTCGAGCAACCACGGAAAAGGAGCTACAATTCATTGGCAGCAAAGAGAAGCAAGCAGTTGTAGACTGTGATGTATTTATTATGCTAGTACCTGCAGGAAAAGGGAGTCATATAGAATTAGGCATTGCGGCGGCTTTGGAAAAAACAATCTATATCTTTTCAGAAACAACCATACTCCCAGAAAAAGCAAGTACCTTCTACTATTTACCTTTTATCCATAGAAGGCAGGGACTACTGAAAGATTTTCGGAACGAGCTAATAAAAAGGAGCTGATCGTTTGCTAACATTCTTCCGCTATAATTGGCAGGTTCGCGATGAATGGTTTGATTGGTGTACGCAAATTTCTCACGATGAACTGGTAAAGCAACGAACTGGTGGTGTAAGAAGTATTTTGGGTACGCTCTTTCACATCATAGATGTGGAGCAAGCGTGGATAAACGGATTAGCTGGTAAAGAAGAATACCATTATGACAAAGAAGAATTTACCAGCTTAGAGGATATAGTAACATTTTCCCAAACTTGTAGGAGACAAATTTTACCTTATATCGAATCGTATTATGCTGGTAAAGATTATAAGCCTTGTTTTGGAATGTTTACCCACGGGGAAATCATGCGTCATGTCATTGCTCACGAAATCCACCATGTGGGACAATTATCTATCTGGTCGCGCGAGCTAAATAGGGAACCCATCACTGCCAATTTAATACGAAGAGGACTTTATAACACAGATAAGGAGTAATACTATTGTTTATCGTAAATGTAGAAGGCGCCATTTATAAAGACAACAAATGGTTAATTGGAAAACGTAGTGTAAAGAAGATCATGCCGCTAATACATTATCACTAATTGATGGAAAAGTAGAGCAAAGAAGGCAATACGGATACCATACTTGAAACGACATTACGTAGAGAAATTACCGAGGAGGTAGGAATTTTTGTTAAGCACCCTATATATATAACAAGCGCCTCCTTTGTAACCGATACAGGTATCCATGTTGTAAATATAGTATATCTATGTGAACATCAATCTGGTAAAGCAATTGCGAAAGATCCTAACGAGATAGCTGCTGTTTATTGGATGACAACAGAGGAGATCATCCACGGGTCCACGATCCCAGGATATGTGAAAGCTTATATTAAGCAAGCAGATCGCTTAAAGCAAAAGGTGATAACCAAAACAGAAAAGACATTCGAAACGTAACTACTTTTGTAATCGATTATCTCACGTATATGATTTGGAGCAGCAGTAAGGAGATTGCTACACAACTTTCCCTTAAGCTTTCATTATTTATAAGAGAATAGTCATATACGAGCTATAGAAGGGATTGTGTGTACGTGATACTAACAAACGAAATGGCTTTGCAGATCGAACAAGCTGAGATTGATACACTCCAATCAAGATTAACTGCTATTTCCCACATCCAAGGAAATCCAATGGATGCTGACGTAAGAACATTTGGAAATGCTACTGCATTTACTGCTACCAAAATTCCTGGCCCTTCCTTTAATACAGTGAAAGGACTGACTGATAATGATAGCGACTATTTAGAGGAGATAATTGACTTTTACCAGCAAAAGAACATTCCGTTACAATTCGAACTAACTCCAGCCCATGTGTCAAATGTTGTATTTGATGCACTTGCTTCCAGAGGCTTTTACCAAAAAGGATTTCATACCGTTCTTTATGGAGAAACGGCGAAGCTTAAACGCAGACAGTTTCCTGATATTACTATCAAACCAATACATATAGACAATTTTAATACATTTGCACATATTTATACAAAAGGATTCGCAATGCCTGATTTTTTAAACCCCTTTATTGCAGAAAATAACGCTGTTTTGCACAAGGTGCCTGGCTGGACGTTTCTACTTGCTAATAGCAGCAATACACCGGCAGGAGTTGGTGTACTATTTACAAAGAATACGATTGCGAACTTAGCTGCCGCAGCAACGCTTCCTACCGACCAAAATAAAGGTGTGCATCAAGCCTTACTTCAACGACGTATCCAGCTTGCAAGAGAGGCAAACTGTAAAATCATCGTTGGTCAAGCCACATTTGGTAGTGTGAGCCAGCAGAACATGCAAAAAGTAGGAATGACCATCGCATACACCAAGTCAATTTGGCGGAAGAAATAATCTCCTTATAGAAATAGGGATCATTTAACAGAATCCAGCATACTTTCAGTTAATAAGATTGTTGAGAGGTGTGATATCGTTGCATAAAACGGTTGTATTGGTTTATCTAATGCTTTTCTTAATAGTGTTTGCCGCGTGTGAAACGGACAGTAAAGTGAAAGAAGACAGCGTAAAAGCTATAAAAGGGAATGATGAAAATTCAACAACTGCATTAAATGAAGCATATAATGATTGGGAGCTTACTCCAATCTTTGAGTATCATACGAAAAGTAAGGATGGTGAAGATTTAACTTATGAAGTTATCGGAAAAAAGGATGCATTTGGTATAACTGGCCCTTTCCCAATCGTATCTAGTAAATCACAAAAATATTTTTGGTTTTATTGGGGGCAAGAAAATATTAAAAATCAACCAGTAGAAATAATGGCATTAAAAAAAAGGAGCAAAAGATTTAATTAAGGTGTTTTCTGGAGAATTCTACAGCGGAGCACAAATTAATAAAAACGAAGTTAATATGCCATCAAATTTATTATTCCCATCTCCCGGAGTTTGGAATGTACTCATTTTTATATAGTGAAACTTCATCCCGTGGGAGTTTTGTTTATCCCCCACGGATTGTTAGTTGAACCAATCGGACATTTACTGGCAGTTGATCCCCACCTATCCATATTGGTTTTACTTTATTGCTTGAGTGGGGGTCTTACTGCCAGTTATATGCGGGATAGATGATGAGCTTACTGGGAACATTGTCGTAGAAGTAGTATCAACTGATTAATTACGATGAACTGTAACATATTTATTTAAATACATCATTTAAGACAGCTTACCATCCCCACGGAAAAAATTGATCTAATACATAACCTAGCTACCTTCCAACAACAGATAGCTAGGTATTGATTTTTTTCAACTAATAGACTCCAACAGCATTATAGGCTTGTTCGACAGCTGCCACCGCCTCTGATTCGTCTCCATATAGATCCGTAGCCGCTTGTATAGCAGCTTGACGCATCATGCTAAAATCGGAATTACTTGTTAAATAAAGGGATAGGGCGCGATAATAAATTTGTTCTGTTACATCACGGCCAACTCCATTCACTTCAACATCGTAATGCTCTCCTCCCTCTGAAACTAAATAAGCTGCTTTATTATTAATACTGCTGTTTATATGGACGCCACCATTATCTAATGGTCCTGTATATCTTCTATCCCAATGATCTGGATAGGGCTCCTGTGTGCGTCTTTCAATCAATGCCGTCGGATCTTCCATTGATCGCAAGGCCATCGTTCCATCTGCCATAATTGCATCACCGATTAGCCAATCATCCCGATCAACCATTGCCCCAAATATATCTGCAAACGATTCATTCAAGGCGCCAGACTGATTACGATAAATTAATCCGGCTGTATGCTGAACAACACCATGGCTCATTTCATGAGCAGCAACATCAAGTCCTCCTGCTAACGGATGAAAACGAATGCCATCTCCATCCCCATAGGACATCTGCCTCCCATTCCACGATGCATTATTCCAGTTATGTCCGACATGAACCGCTGATATTAAAATTTGACCATTGTCATCTACAGAATTACGATTAAAGGTATCCAAATAATAATCATATGTTTTTTGTGCATTTGCATGAGCATCGACGGCTGATCCATCCCGGAACATCTTATTTAAACTTGTTATATCTACATTTGTACCTGTTGTATGGTCATACGTTACTACCCCATCACCACGAGTAATATCAAATAGCCTGTACATCCCATTAAATGCCTGAGCCTCAAACATCTGTTTATCACCAAACACGCCTCTTCCAAAAGCAGTAACATGATGAGCAGCATTATATGAATCGATAATGCTACCATTGGACGCGTCAACAAAATAATGCCAAAACCCTACGGATGGCTGTGTAGTAGAAGCCGTAACAAGATACGTGTCATAGAATTTTTCCTTATATTCATATAAATATCGTTTTGCATCTACTTCACCATCATAATCCTTTACTTCCCCAATTTTCTTTTCAATATGTGCTTTAGCAATTTCTTTTGCTTTCGCTGCTGATACCGTCGTTTTTTCTGCCACATTTTTCGTTTCTATTGCAGGAATAACCTTACCGAAATACGCAGTAACGTCTTTATTTTCATCTAATGTAATTGTCTGATCCGCGCCAAATATAGGTATGCCTTTATACAACTGCTCTAGCTTAAAATGGGTGGTGCCTGTTTCCCGATCTATTTGTTCATTTGTTATGTTAAAATTAATATGCGAACGATCTGTTAATTGAAAGTGTTCTTGATTGGATTCCAAATATGAAAGGACAACCTCTTTTTTGGATAGACCACTTGGTGCCTGCCATTTTTCAATAATATATGAGGGGGTATCGTAGGAGTTATCTATGTTTATTTTTGTTTCTTGCGCATGAATCATAGTACTATGGGTAATCATTCCAAATGACAATGGAACCGCCAGTGTCAAAGCCATCCATTTTTTCTTTAATTTCATACCTACCATCCTTTCCATCTTTCATAAATTAGCCGCTGCCCGGAGCAAGCGGAGCCGTTCATCCTTCACTCCCTTTCTGCTATTAATTATGAAGTCTACACCCTCTTAACTCTAGTAAATTTTAAAAATGAATTGCTAGAATCTTACGTGTAGAAACTATTATAGATTAATAGACTCGATAAATTTGTCGAAACCCGTAGCTATGTTTATGAATAATAAAAAATGATTAATATGTACTGATTTCTGTTTACTTATACATAGGAGTTAGGAATGAAACCCATTAGAAAAGAAGCTGATTTCGTTACTTTTTTCGAGGCTAAATAACTACCCTTATCTGTCAACGAAAAGAAACCTCTGTTAAAAACGATTCAAACCTCCTAATAAAGCTACGGTTATTATAAATAATAGCTAAAATGTTATAACTTATTCACTATAAATCCGAGAAAAATTAGCGATTATACTCCATCATTCGTCTTGACCCTTCATTTGTTTGCACCTTTTTCCTCAGTTTATTTGGAAAGCAAAACAGAAATAGTTTTTATTTTTTCAGCAATAAAATAGAAGGAAATTCTACAAAATAACTCGAAATAGATAGATGGAAGGAAGGAAGTGAAAGCGATGTTAAAAGGAAAACATTTCTATCTAAGGCCGTTTACCGAAGACGATGTGACCGAATGCCTGAATCTCGAAAAACGTAACCGCTCCTTTTTTGCAGCCTATTCCATAGAAAGAGAAGAGGATTTTTATACAGAAGAGGCTCAGCTTAAAAGAATTCGGCAAGCGATAAGTAGACAAGCGAAAGAAGAGGAGTACCATTTTGGGATGTTTCTAAACGAAGAGGACAAGCTAATTGGTACGATTAATTTGTTTCAAGTAAAGCGGGGACCAGTACAGTGTGCACTTATCGGCTACGTTCTTGATAAATCTCATAATGGCAAAGGATACATGACCGAGGCGGCTAAGCTTGTAGTAGATTTCGGATTTAACGAGCTGAAGCTCCATCGGATTGAAGCAGGAGTTATGCCACATAATACCGGATCGATTCGTGTATTAGAGAAGGCAGGATTTCATAAAGAAGGTATTGCCAAAAAGAATGTGAAAATAAACGGAAAGTGGGAAGACCATCAAGTATTAGCTATCATCAATCCAGAAGATATGTAGGAACAAAAGCGCAGATCGATTATCGTCATGCGCTTTTGTCAATTCGACGTTTCCTCAAAGGAAATTCCTTCTACTTTTTCTGACGATACATGATGCTTTATATGAATTCGCACACCAAATTCCTTATCTCCTTCTCGTAGCCACAGCTTAAATTTTTCTATTCTTGAGTCATCCTGTTCTTCATTGCCACTGTATAAATAATCAACAATCTCGGCATCTGGATATTTAGCCATCGTTGCTTTGACAGCCATTTTACCCCACTTTGCATAGGCAGGAACTTCTTCAACAACAGCTGCAGCAGCTTGTTCTGTAGGAATTAGAGAAGTCGCCCCTGTAATAAGCATCAACCCACTCAAGCTAACTGCCATAAAAAATGTATGCATCGGTCCATCCTCCTTTATACATTTAGAATGTGAAGAATTTGTGAATTTATACGTATCTTGATTTGTGAACTTCGAACACGTTTACTGTGAACTTCAACGAATTTTATTTAGTATAATAAATGAATAGGTGATGAAGGGGAGGGAGCAATGAACATGACAACTATTTGTTTAATTAGACACGGGGAAACCGATTGGAATGCCGCGGGAAAGCTCCAAGGCAAAACGGATATTCCATTAAATGATACTGGTAGAAAGCAAGCTATGAAATGTGCTACATATTTAAATAGCGAAGATTATGATGAACTGATATGTAGTCCATTACGAAGGGCAAAGGAAACTGCAGAAATTATAAATAAGCAACTACAATTACCATTTAAAATAATGGAAGCGTTCAAGGAACGATCTTTTGGAAAAGCAGAAGGAATGACCATCGCAGAAAGGAATGAAGCTTATCCTGATCGCAACTTCCCTAATCAGGAAGAGCGGGAGGATTTTCAAGCACGAGTAATGGGTGGTATTGCAAAAGTGAAGGAGCAATACCCTAACAAACGGATTTTATTAGTTGCACATGGCGCTGTAATTAATGCGATACTCTCCGAGCTATCTGACGGGGAAATTGGTTCTGGTAAAACAAAGCTTATGAATGGATGTATTAGTAATATTCATGTTCAGCAAGATGATTGGAAGGTTCGTGACTATAATCAAACAGAACATCTCTCCTAAGAAAAAAGCGCAAGCGCTCGATTAGAAACGTAGCGACTGGAGTGAGTCAATAGAGATAAAGGCTTCAAGTTGAAGCTTGCGAGCCAATGATGACTTATCGTAGGGGGTGCCCGCCATGGCGGCACCCCCTATATTTGTGTATGTTAATCAATTATCAATGTATCTTCCTTCATTTTGTAAGCACATTACATACCGGACAACGATGGGGCTTAACATCCAGTTCCACATGGAGCTGAAAAACTCCACACATAGACATCTGTCGTCCTTTTTTGATGATCATTCCTTTACTTCAATAATAAAGCTAGCCTCGGCTTCCTGTATACGTACTTCTACATTTCCTGATTCCGTAAATGTATAGGGGGAAAGCTCATATATACTTTGCACATCATGCGCTTCTGCCAAACCATTGATTACTTGGTCATTTAATTCGGTTATATTTGCCTCCCACGTTTCCGTTGCACCTGATGGATAGGTAAGCTCTACTACCGTGTTGCCCTCTAAATTCCAATCTTCCCATGTGACAAGATGAAGATTGGCTTCTTTATCTTTAGTTACAAGTCCATCACCATAATATCCGACATCACCAATTTCACCAAAAACTGTATGTTCATTCCCATTCACCTGTATATCTAAATAGGGTGGTTGATAGGTCACTTCATAATAAATTCCATAAGCGAGCGATACAACGCCTGCAACGGAAAGCCCAATCATTAACTTTTCAAATGTCCCTTTTTTAAAACCACTCATAAACTCCGAAAACGCTGCAAATTTAGCTATTGAAAATAAAACAATAACAACAGCAATTATACCAATTCCTAAGATAATATACATTTTCTCCCTCCCCATCCCTAATCTAATTTTATAAATTTCTGAATTAAAATGTCAACAGCATAAATAAACGAACGTATATTCTTGTTTTTGTGCGTAAACAAAGCTATACTTTTAACAGGTACAATTAAAACGAAACATAAGAGGAGTGACTAATCATGAACTATAAAAATGCACTTACACAGTATATAGATGCAACGAACTCACATGATTTCCAACAGGTTGAAAAGATGTTACATAAGGATGCACATTATTGGTTTACCGATAAAACCTGTGCTTCCATCCCTGAAATAAAAATGTATTTCGAGCACGCGTGGAGGACAATTGAGGATGAAATTTACCAAGCAAAAAACATTCAGTGGATCGCTGTCGATGAACATACAGCAACCTGTATCTACAACTACCATTATAAAGGGTACTATGAAGGGCGGCTTGTTTCAGGAAGCGGACGTGCAACAAATGTTTTTGTACAAACGGAGGATGGGAAGTGGAGGCTTATTCACGAGCATTTAAGTAGTTTGTAAGTTCATCACATAACGTTTAGCAAGAAAGGACACAACCTTTGTATACGAGCAAGTTATCTTCATTTTTTATATAATGGAAAAGGGAAGGATAGGATCTAACTAAAACAGTCCATTCTAAAGATGCACAATAGCAAATATTCGTAGATTGTTGAAAAAAGAAGATCGCTTTTCCTGCGTGCGATGTACTGCTGTCGAAGCCTTCCTTATCCTGCGAGAGTACAAGATAAAAGGCTTCGAGCAGACACCGTAGTACGACATTTCACCAGCAAGAGGAGGGGCACCAGCCGAACGCGGAAGCACGTATATTTCTGGAGCGAATTAGTTGAACGAACGATCATTTTTAGTTGTTTCATTTTTTTCTTCGATTAGAACGCTTTTGCCCCCGCATATCTAGTACTTTTTCATTAGAATGCTGCTGTCCAGCCTGCATCTGCAGTAATGACCGTACCATTTATAAAGCTTGAATCTTCAGATGCTAAGAATAGAGCTACATTGGCAATTTCTTCAGGTTGTCCAGCACGTGGCATAACTGCCTGACCAGCTTTTGTACGACTTGCTCCAAGCTCGTTTACGTTTTTCATGGATGCACCGATATTGGTTGCAACACCACCTGGAGCAATTGCATTACATCGAATACCTTTATCTGCATACATATAGCCAGTGTTCTTCGTAAAACCAATTACAGCGTGTTTGGAAGCAGTATATGTTGCACCAGCATGCGCCCCATTTAAACCGCCAGTTGACGCAGTATTAACAATAACGCCTTTTCCTTTTTCTAGAAAGATCGGTAGGGCTTTTCTTGTAGCACGCATTACCGCAGTTGTATTAATGGCAAAGATTCGCTCCCAATTCTCATCTTCGATTTCGCCTGCGGGCTCAAAGCCATCCATAATTCCTGCATTATTGACTAGAATATCTAGCGTTCCAAATTCTTGAACAGTTATATCAATTAATTGGTCGATTTCTTCACGTTCTGCTACGTTTGTCTTCATTGCTCTTGCTGTACCACCAGCTGATTCGATGGCAGAAGCTACCGCATCTGCACCTTCTAAATTAATATCCGAAACGATTACTTTAGCACCCTCTTTGGCATAGAGCTCAGCAATAGCTTTTCCCATACCTGAAGCAGCACCAGTAACAATTGCTACTTTGCCTGATAATTTCATTCATAATCTCTCCTTTATCTACATATAAAAAGGTCTTCCAACTAATGACAATATCATGTGACTGTATACTAGAAGCATAATGTACTATACTTAAGGTAGCAATATTCAAATAACCGCTAACATGTTGATTAATCAACATTAAACACCCTTGATGTTGAACATAACAAAATAATAAACAGATTGGTGGTAGATTGTATATGAAAGTAGATCGGCGGATTCATAAGTCAAAAACTGCATTAAAATCTGCGTTGCTTACACTTATGAAAGAAAAGGAATTACGACAAATCACCATCACGGATATTGTCAAAACAGCGGATTTAAATCGGGGAACATTTTATAAGCACTACCAAATACAAGAGGATCTACTCCATGAGCTAGTCGACGATGTCATATCTGATTTAACTAAATCTTACCGCGATCCATATGCTAATAAGGAAATATTTAGTCTCCATGACCTGACCCCTGCTAGTATTAAAATATTTGAACATGTGGCACGTTTTGCTGATTTCTATCAAACCATTATTTATCACGAACATGTATTACCAGGTTTTCAAAATAAATTATGTGATATTTTGAAAAAATTGCCAATGAACGACCTTGCACAGCTGCAAAGAGAGGACAGGGGAGACAATTCAATTGAAAAAGACTTACAGATAAGTTATCAAGCTTATGCGTTATTTGGAATGATTATGGAATGGGTAAAAGGTGGATTCAAATATTCCACTGACTACATGGCTGACCAATTAATTAAAATGCTGTCAAACAGACCTATTTCTATGCAATATCTTACACCTAAAGTAATGGAAGCATCGGAAACAACTTCATAAGTTAAAAAGAACGTCTCATAAGGTAGCTTATCGATACTAACTGGAATACACTCCTCTTCCTTGGCAATGATTCAGCTTGCGCATGAGAGAAAATTCACTGCCAGATTCGTGAAGTCGCCTCGTTACGGGGCGCTGGAGCTGGGCGTCTCAACACGCCATTTTTATCCACATGGGCTAATATAATACTTTCTTAGCTTTTTAACCTTATGAGACAGTTCTAACATTACGCTAGAATTGATGCTGTATCGCCATAAATATGCATTCCTTTGAATTGCTACGATTCATACAGATAATTTCTTCTAAGGTTTTCCCTTCGAACAGCATCATTTATCCTTACGTTAAATAATCATTTTCTAACAAGTAATTAATAACCTGCTGCGTCGCTTCTTCAATCGATTGTTTCTCTGTATCAATTGTTAGTTCAGGAGCAATTGGTTCCTCATAAGGTGCATCGACACCAGTAAAACCCGCTATTGTACCAGCACGTGCTTTTTTATATAATCCCTTGGGATCACGTTCTTCACACGCTTCTAAACTACATTTTACATATACCTCAATAAATTCTTTATCTGGCAGCAGCGCTCTTACAAGATTGCGGTCTTCTCGATATGGAGAGATAAAGGCAGTCAATGTAAGAACACCCGCATCGATAAATAGCTTCGATACTTCGCCAATTCGTCGGATATTTTCCGCTCGATCCTCCGGTGTAAACCCAAGATTCTTGTTCAATCCATGCCTAATATTATCACCATCTAGCCGATACGTGTAAATACCTAGTTGATAGAGCTTCCTTTCCAGCTCCACGGTAATCGTTGATTTCCCGGAGCCAGATAGCCCCGTAAACCAAAGTACTGCACTTTTATGTTTGTTTCGTTTCTGCCTAGCTTCTTTTGATACAATCGAGTCATGCCAAGCAATATGCTTCGACTTAGTCACATTTTTCCCTCCTAAAACCACCAGAAGTATACAATCATAACCGTAATAAGCATTACCAAGATACTTAAGGGTGTCCCTATTTTTACATAGTCTTTGAATGTATAGCCACCAGGACCATAGACAATTAAATTCGTTTGATACCCAATCGGCGTAATAAAGCTAGAAGACGCCGCGATCGTCATTGTAATTGCAAAGCCCATTGGCTCTAAATCTAGGTTAGCTGCCATTTCGAAGACGATCGGGATCATCAAAATAGCCGCTGCGCTGTTTGTAATGATTTCCGTGAATAGATTTGTTGCTATATAGATAAGCAATAGTAAGCTAAATAAGCCAAGTGGCTCTCCTACACTCAATATTTTATCAGCAATCCAAGGTGCTAAGCCTGATTTCATCATCGCCATGCCAATACCAAATGAACAGGCAATTAGCAATAGCACATCAAAATGAATATATTTCTTTACCTCTTCCATTGTGATCACCTTCATTGCTAACATGATTACAACTACGATAGCCATCGCCTTAAACATGCTCAATATACCGATTGTAACCAATAGAATCATCGCTAAAAAGAGAATGATTGTTATCCAGCCTTTAAAAGGATTTCGCTGAAATGTATTCGGTCGATCTAATGGGGTTACTACATAAAAGTCTTCCGATTGCTGATACTTTTCCATAAAATCGGCTCCTGCTAGTAATAGTAAGCTATCACCTGGCTTTAACAAAATATCACCAATTTTGGATTTTATTCGTTCGCTATCTCGGTGAACTGCAATAACTCCAGCATCGTATAAGGATCGAAACTTAGATTGCTTCACCGATTTGGAAAGCAAGGAGGACTGATGCGATACAACAGCTTCTACAATTGTTGAGCTGCCATTCTTTAAATCATCAAAATCAACTTGCTTTCCCATTCTTAACGATAACCCTTTCGTTGTTTGCACCTCAGCTAATGCCGTGATTATACCGGTAAAAATGAGACGGTCACCAGCTTGAATAATGGTTGTAGCGCGGACAGGTGATACGCGCTCCTTACCACGGATAATTTCGATTAAATAAAGTCCCTTTAACTCTCTTAATCCAGCTTCTTTCACACTACGATTTACCGCTGAAAACGAATCCTCAACAACCATTTCAGCAATATATTCTCGGGAATCCTCTTTTACCTGCTGTTGAAAACCTTTATTTTCCGGTAACAGGCGTCTGCCTATGACAATCAAATAAAGGAGACCAACAATGGTAATCGGAACGCCAATAATTGCTAACTGAAAGACTGAAAATCCATCATAGCCGTAATCAATTAGCATACCATGTACGACAAGGTTGGTGGACGTCCCCATTAACGTAATGGTTCCACCTAAAATGGTCGCATAGGAAAGGGGGATTAAGAATTTTGATGGTGCAATTTGATGCTCCTCACACCAATTTTTAATTAATGGCGTAAACGTAACAACAATTGGTGTATTATTTAAAAATGCAGAAAGTGTAGACGTTGGTATCAGTACTCGGACCATTGAGCCGATTAAACTATTACTTTTATTTAGCCAGTTCTTCATAATGTCTTCGATAATACCGCTTTTTTGAATGGCACCAGCTATAATAAATAACAGAGCAATGGTTAGCATTCCTTCATTAGAAAAACCAATAAGCGCGTCCTCTGGTGTTACAATACCTATTAATAAAAAGATGGTTAATGCGGTAAACACAATAATGACTGGATGCGCAATATCCATGATAAGTCCACCGATCATGAAACAAATTACGATAGAAACAATGATCATCTCGCTCGACATGAGGAACCTTCCCTTTACTTAACGTTGTCTGAAGCCTTCCCTTAACACTTTTGCTACTTCTGGGCGTGAAAATTCTTTTGGCAACTCTTCTCCATTACGTAGCTTCTCACGTACTTTCGTGCCACTTAAATGAACGTGGTAGGATTTATCATGTGGACATGTTTTTTCTGTTCCCATGTTTTCACATGCTGTGCAATAAAATGCATGTTCAAATGCAAATATTTGAATTCCTAGCTCTGCCTCGTATTGGGAAATTAACTCCTGCGCTTCGTAAGTACCATAATAATCACCAACACCTGCATGGTCCCGCCCAACAATAAAATGCGTACAGCCATAGTTTTTTCGAACAATAGCATGTAAGATAGCCTCTCTTGGACCAGCATAGCGCATCGCTGCAGGATAGATTACTAGTCTCGTTCGGTCTTTCGGATAATATTTATCTAAGATGACTTCATAGCTTTTCATTCGTATATCAGCTGAGATATCATCTGATTTTGTTTCTCCTACTAAAGGATTAAGCAATAGCCCGTCAACAGATTCTAATGCACATTTCTGAATATACTCGTGTGCGCGGTGCACTGGGTTCCTTGTTTGAAATCCTACAATTGTTTTCCATCCTAATGCTGCGAATAATTTCCTTGTTTCTCTTGGATCTAGCTGATAATTAGCGAATTGATTATTTGCTTTCTTTTGAAGTAGATGAATAGGACCAGCTAGATATATATCACCTTTTTCATACACTTTTTTAACACCTGGATGTGATGGGTCAGTTGTGCCATACACAAGCTTTGCTTCTTTTTCCTTTTCATAGTGATACTTCTCGGTAAGATTTAAGACACCATATACCTCATCATCCTCGCCAATCAGTGCGATTTGATCACCGATTTCCAATGCCTCTGCTTGTGCTTTTTCTACATCTAGTGTGATGGGGATACTCCAAATCGTGCCATCCTCCAACCGCATTTCTTCTACAACTCTTGTATAATTTGTCTTCCCCATAAATCCAGTAAGAGGGCTAAAGCCTCCATTCGCAATCAATTCCAAATCGGAGAGATGCCACGTATTTACTGTTACTGTTTTTACGTTCGCTATTTTTTGCAAATAGGCACCCCGTTCTTCCTTAGCGACTTGCCTTTGGATTAATTTACCTCCATGAGGTATACTTCCTATCTGTTCCGTTGTTGATATCACTTAAGCTCCCTCCTATTCGCTTTCATGGCATAACGCTTCATTGAACAACCTGTTGTTCGTAATAATGATTCATTTCTACGACCATTCTTCCCATCTTCGGTTTCGTCGGATAAAAAACATCCTGAATCTGATTCTTTCTTAATTCCTGTGCAGTTACTTTTCCTACTGCAGCAGCTAGGACATGTTTATTAAAGGCGGCTATTACCTGTTTTCTATGCTCATGTGAAAAGGAGTGGAAAAGATTCTGAACCTGTGTTTTGCTTGTAAAAATAACAGCATCTAAGGATTGATGAATAATTTCATCCCTTAATTCCCGTAATACCTCAGCATCTGGTTGCTTATAATAATATGGTTTCGCCAAATAGACAGCATATCCTAAGTGCTCTAATGCTGCTTGTAACTGTAAATCATCTTGGTTATATGCCTGTAAATAAACACGCTGTCCCTGCCGATTAGGTTGATTAGCAAGCGTCTGTATAAGATCCTCCATGGTGCCATCTTTCGATACAAATGTCGGAGAAATAGCGTGTTCTTTTAACCAATGACGTGTCTTACTGCCTCGAATTGCTAACGTCGTTTGTCCTAGCTTCTGAATAAAATCGGAAAAGCAATGGAGCTTTCGTGCAACTCTTTCTAAGCTCGCTGCCCCAATTCCTGTAGTTAAGATGATGAAGTCAAATGATCCTGACAATAATGTTGAAATATTCGCTTCACCTGTTTGATCATCAAATACTTGTTCTCCTTGAATAGAGAATACGGAGGGTATGCCTCCATTTTTTTTAACTAATGTAGCTATCTCTTCCACTTTACGTGTAGCAGCAATACCTACCTGCTTATTATTTAATCCCTTCACTTGCATCGATCCTCCCCGTTATTGCTCTTAGCGACTGTAATGCCTGAAGTTGTTTATCTTTACACAGAAATTCCTCAGATACGAGCGATTGTAATAGTTTTTTCTGCCGCTGCTTATCCACGGTGGATTGTTTCAATAGCTGTCTGCTTTGATATAGAAAATCTACATAGCCTTCATAGTCCTTGTTATAGATGCGTTCAAGTTCTTTCTTAATCTTGGATGATAGTGCTGGACTTGCTTCATTGGTTGAAATACTAATGGACAATCTTCCTTGCTTCAGATATGCAGGAAAATGAACATGACTCGCTTTTGCATCTGAAGCATTATTTACAAGGCACTCGGCTGGTGCTGACATAGATACGAATTGATTCACCAATTGATCGTCTGTGGCGGCAACAACAAGTACAGCCTGCTGGATATCCGTTGCCTCGAATGTCTTTTGTTTCCATGTAAGAAAGCCCGCTTCCCAAGCCGTTCGAATTGCCTTATTAATCATAGGACTAATTACTGTAATGTAAGCACCACTGTCTATGATTGTGTTTATACGTCGTTCTGCTATCGTGCCACCACCAACAATAACTACTTGCTTTTCATTTAATTCAAGCATTAATGGAATTCGCCCCATTGCATTCAACATCCTTTTTATAAAATTGCTTTACACGATTGCCTCTATAACGCGATCCTTTAATGCTTCCTGCATTGCCGGATGCTTTCCTAAATGATGACAAAGGATGATTTCCCTCTTGCTTCCCCCAATTTCTGTAATCCTTTGCTGAATATGTCGCATCAAAAATCCGGTAAACCAAATATAAGGGACGATAACAATTTGCGAGTTTTCCTCCGTAACAGCTGCCCGCAACTTTCCCTCAAAAGCAGGGGTACATGCAGCTAGATAGCATGCTTCCACATGAGCTACCCCCGTTATTTTTTTTAGTCGATTTGCGATGGTTTCGATATCGATTACTGTTTGTGGATTACTACTGCCTCTGCCTACTAACAGCACCTTCATATCTGACTTCATAGTTACCACTGCTTGATTCATTCGCTCAGCCAATATCTGCGTTAATCGATCTTGTACACCAAGTGGTTGACCATAGGTAAATGAAATAGCTGGATATAATGCCTTTTGCTGCTCAATAACCTGCGGAATATCGTGATAATAATGACCTGCTTGTAATAATAGCACCGGTACAATTGCGATGCGGGTTGCCCCTTGAGTTACCAAATTAGCAATTCCCTGCTTCATATCAGGAGTGGCCAATTCGAGAAAGCAGATTTCCTGCAAGGGAATATCCACCTGTTCTTTCACCGTTTCAAGAAACGATATGGCTTCTGCCGTAGCATCAGCGTATCTACTGCCATGACTTACATAAAGAACAGCTTGCATGTAGCTTCCTCCCTTTGTTACCCAATGACAGCAATTGGCGATTCGGATGCTTCATAAGCCAGCCCTTCAAACCACTTTATTTGTTCACGTAGCCGAACGACCTCACCAATAATAATCATCGAGGGGTTTTTTAGATGTTTAGCTTTCGTTGCTATCGTGTGCAACGTACCTGTTATCGTTTGTTGCGCTTGTGTTGTCCCATAATGTATAACGACAATCGGCGTCGTTGCATCCCTGCCATATTTAATTAGATAATGGCATATGTCTGGAAGGTTTTTTACACCCATATAAATACATAAGGTTTCAGCGCCCTTAGCAAGGTGCTCCCAATATGCTTCACCTGTATCTCCATTTCGAGTTACTCCCGACACAAAAGCAACAGATGAGCTAATCTGTCGATGGGTTAACGGGATTCCGGCATAGGCTGGCGCAGCTGATCCAGAAGTAATTCCTGGTACAATTTCAAATGGAATCTGGTGTTTTCCTAGAGTGAGCGCTTCCTCACCCCCTCTTCCAAAGATAAAAGGGTCACCGCCTTTTAATCGCGTAACAACCTTCCCTTGCCTTGCATATT
The DNA here is from genome assembly GCF_039521925.1 of Virgibacillus salarius. NCBI lineage: Bacteria > Bacillati > Bacillota > Bacilli > Caryophanales > Bacillaceae > Virgibacillus > Virgibacillus salarius. The sequence continues at coordinate 102,391 of NZ_BAAACY010000088.1, forward strand.
GCCAAAGTAATTGATTTATTTGCTCCTGCTTTAATGCGTGGTGATCTGGACGCTTCCCACAATAAATCAGTTCTGCTTGTTTAGGTGCATAGTCCTCTAATAATTGTTCATTCACTAAACGATCATATAAAATAACATCCGACTGACCGATGATCTTTGCACCTTTTACCGTAATCAAATCGGGGTCACCTGGACCTGCTCCAACCAAATATACCTTTCCCATTTCCTACCCCCGCCTCTTCTATTAATCTGGTTTAAACCTGCACTACCTATGAAAATCAAGTCCGGAATGTACAGCTTCCACATAATTCGCTCGAATAACGTAGTCTCCAAAATGCTCCCCATCGAGCCGTTCCCTTGCATACTGATTGAGAATAGGACGAAGTGTATCTAAAATCTCCTGCTCGCCTATATTTTCTCGATAGAGCTTACTTAATCGTTCCCCGGTAAAACTTCCACCAAGGTACATATTGTACTTACCTGGCGCCTTACCAATGAACGCAATTTCTGCTAGAGCTGGTCGCGAGCATCCATTGGGACAGCCTGACATGCGTATAACCATTTCTTCTTCACGTAGTCCTGCTTCATCAAGAATCCCTTCTATCTTTTCAATTAATGAAGGAAGGTACCTTTCTGATTCCGCCATTGCCAAAGCGCAAGTTGGTAACGCAACACAAGCCATCGAATTACGGCGTAACCCGCTAAATTGCCCACCATCTGTTAGTTTGTACGTTTTGATAAGTTGATCGATCTGTTCTTTCTTTTGTTTCGTAACATTTGCAATGACTAGATTTTGATTAGGTGTTAAACGAAAATCACCCGTATGCACCTTTGCGATTTCCCTCAGTCCTGTCCTTAATGGATAATCCTCTGTATCCTTTACACGGCCATTTTGAATAAATAATGTGAAGTGCCATTTGCCGTTTCCCTCCACCCAGCCATAGCTATCCCCATTATTTTCAAACTGATAATTTCTCGTTTCCTCCAATTCCCAGCCTAATCGTTCATGTAACGTTTGCTTTAGCCAATCAATACCTCTTGCATCGATCGTGTATTTAAATCTTGCATTCTTACGGTTGGATCGATTTCCATAGTCACGTTGAATTGTAACAATTTCCTCTGCTACAGCAATTACTTGATCTGGTGTACAGAAGCCAATCACCCGCCCTAATTGCGGATACGTATCGGTATTTCCGTGCGTCATTCCCATACCGCCACCAACAGAAACATTAAACCCCACCAGTTTACCTGCCTCTTGAATAGCAATAAAGCCAAGGTCTTGAGAGAATACATCAATATCATTTGATGGTGGTACAGCAATGCCAATCTTGAATTTTCTTGGCAAATACGTTGTTCCATAGATTGGTTCTATTTCCGTTTCATCTCGCGAATCAACTACTTTTTCTTTATCTAGCCAAATCTCATGATATGCTCCGGTTCTTGGTGAGAGGTGGTCACTAATTTTTTGTGCCCACGTTTGAACCTCTGCATGGACCGCCGATTGATATGAATTGGTATTGCACATTACATTTCGATTTACATCACCACATGCTGCTAAAGTATCCATAAGTGTATGGTTAATCTCTTTTATCGTATTTTTCAAATTCCATTTCAAGATGCCATGTAATTGAAATGCTTGCCTTGTGGTTAGACGAATCGTTCCATTTGCATAATTGTCAGCAAGTTCATCCATCACCAGCCATTGCTTAGGGCTGGCAATTCCTCCTGGAACACGCACTCGCAGCATAAATTGATAGGCAGGCTCTAATTTTTGACGTCTCCGTTCATCCCGTAGATCACGATCATCCTGTTGATAACTCCCGTGAAACTTCAGCACTTTATTATCATCATCCGAAATAGCTCCTGTTATTGGGTCTGCAAGTCCTTCCGTTATTGTACCTCGTAGAAATTTACTTTCTTTTTTAATTCGCTCCATATCATCCAATGTGGTCTCATGTAGTGAGTCCTTTCCCTTTGCCATTCGTTAAACTCCCTCCATTCCTTAATCTTCACGTGTAATAGCACCAAGCATGTATCCTAAATAACCTGCCTATTTAACCAACAAGAGCCATTAATACACATCTCGCTGGTAGCGTTTCTCCTGACGCATTTGCTGCAAATACGATTCAGCCTCCTCCGCAGTCATGTCTCCCTCCTGCCTTAAAATCGTAAGTATTGTTTGCTGGACGTCTTTTGCCATATGCTTTTCGTCTCCACACACGTAAACAGCAGCGCCTGCTTTTAACCATTCATAAAAATCCTTACTTTTTTCAAGCATCTTGTGTTGTACATATACTTTTTGATCGGTATCCCGTGAGAATGCCACATCCATTCTCGATAGCACACCAGATTTTAACCACTTTTGCCAATCCACTTGATAAAGGAAATCACAGGAGAAATGCTGTTCTCCAAAGAAGAGCCATGTTTGTTGCTCCGCTTCGGTTTCCTCTAGTTCCTCCAGATAAGAGCGAAATGGTGCAACCCCGGTACCAGGACCAATCATAATCACCCTCGTTTCCGGGTCATCAGGAAATTGAAAATTAGCGTTTTGTTGGATATACACTGGCAATTTCTCACCGACTTCCACTCGTGTGGCTACTTGACTGGAGCAGACGCCCGCACGTTCACGCCCATGAGCAAAATAATTTACCGTACCAACAGTTAGATGAACTTCATCAGGGTTGGCTTCATAGCTGCTGGCAATGGAATAAAGACGAGCAGGTAGCTTCCGTAATATGCTGACAAAATCCTCAGCCAGCAGCTTCTTAGGCGGAAAATCGGTTACTAAATCTAGAACATCCCTTCCCTCAAGATACGACTTTAAATTTTCCTTATTGCTTGCTGTTAATAGATCGGTTAATGCTTCATTAGCAAATAATGTAGCTGCCTTTTCTACTAGTGGCTTCGTTAAAACCGTAATCTCAAAATGGGAAAGTAAAGCTTCTCGTAATGACCTAATTTCCCCCTGTTTATTCACAGATACAGTTTGTTCTGCATCCCAATTCATCGCCTTCATAAGTTGATCGACTAATACGGGGTCATTTTTCGGAAATATCCCTAAGCTATCTCCTGGTTTGAAGGTAAAGCCAGACCCATCAATGGACAATTCTAGATGGCGGGTTTGCTTATTGGAACCGCGACCACTTAAATTAATATTCTCCACAACCTCGGCCATAAATGGATTTGTTCTTGAAAAACCAGGTTGTTCGGAAACGAACGTGCCTGCCGTTTGTTGACCTGCTAGAACGGTATTGTCAACAACTTCAGATGACTGCTTTAAAACCCCGAGTACTCCCGTCATCCACTCAGACGCTTGCTCATCAAAATCCAAATCACAATCTACTCGGTCATATAGCCTCTCTCCACCTAATTCTTCTAGGCGTTTATCAAAGTCTTTTCCTGTTTGACAGAAAAATTCATACGACTCATCACCGAGCGCTAGCACTGCGAAACGCAAATGATCCAATTTAGGTGCTTTTCTGCTGTGAAGAAATTCATAGAAAGAGATCGCATTATCCGGTGGATCACCTTCTCCATGGGTTGCCGTTATAATTAATACATCCTCTGTCTTCTTTAATTTCTTTGGCTTAAAGTCATCAAGCGCGGAGCAAGTTACCAAAAAATTCGCTGCGTCTAGCTTTTCAGCCATCGATTCTGCTAATGAGCGGGCAGTCCCTGTCTCCGATCCATATAATACGGTTACTTCTCTCGGATCTGTGCCAGCATTCGTTGCTTGACTGACGGCTTGGGGGTCTGGATTACCAGATTGGACTTCTTTTGATATAAAAGCTGAAAGGTAACCACTTAGCCAAACCTTTTGATGATCCGTTAAAGTAGGTAACAGGAGATTTAATTGTTCTATTTGTTCGTGATTAAAAGGGCTATTTGTTACATTCAACGACAACACGTTCCACCTCACTATTAAGTTCTTTTTTATACCTATACAATCAAATACTTAGTATACCAATTAATTTACTAGGAATTAAACGAAATAAAAAAGATGAATACTCAGATCATCACGATTCGCTTTTATTAACCGTGGTGTGCAAGCCACATTCCGTTTTCGTTTGCCCCGTCCATCTACCTGCACGTAAATCATCAGAGTCGGCTACTTGGGAGGTACAAGGAATACACCCAATACTTGGATAATTTCTATCATGCAGTTCATTATAGGGCAATTGTTGTTTTTGAATATAATTCCATACATCGTCCCAAGTCCAATAAATTAACGGACATATTTTAATGCTTTTAAATCGTTCATCCCTATTCACAAAGTCTGTTTTACTACGACTTGGTGACTGCTCTCTACGAAGTCCAGATATCCAAGCAGGTACCTTATCTAGTTCTTCTTCAAGAGGCTTGATCTTACGAATGAAACAACATTGATCTGGCTGTCGCTTCCACAAGGCTGAGCCATGCTTTGCTGCCTGTTCTTCCACTGTCAAATCAGGCTGCTTTAAGCGAATCCGCAAATCAGGGTACCTTTTTTTCACTTCATCGATGAGATCATACGTTTCTTGAAAATGTAACCCTGTGTCTAGAAAGACAATCTCTGCATCGGATTTCTCCTTTGCTATTAAATCAATTAGCACCATACCTTCTGCGCCAAAGCTACATGCATAAACGATGGAATCCCCATATTGCTCATATGCCCAACTTAAAATGGTAGAGGCTCCTTTCGTTTCATCCTCAGGGAGAAAATCTTTAAAAGGATCAACAGTAAAATCTTGATATGACAGCATATGACTTGTCACGCATTATCCCTCCTACGTTATTCTTAAAAATAAAGGCGTAAGGTCTAGGCAAACAAATGTACTGGAAATAGGCAGTGAGGCAAACATAAACATGCTATGAAAAACTCTTCCTATCCATGTGATAAGAAGAGTAATTTGTACGGTATCTTGCACTCTTCTTATCTATCAGACCATTGTCTGTAGGAATTGGCACAGTGTTAGAATAACCTGCTGCCGAAGCTTCAAAGGGCCTTTTCCCTCCACCTCTCTTGATAAGAATTAAAATCTATGACTGTATTGTTTGATATATTAAATGGTTTTCCAGAAAAAGTCAATGCCTTTTTCCAAAACATGAGAATAGTTTGATATTCATGTTATATACAAAAAACAAGCCAGATGTGACAATAAATTTTTTTAGATCATGAAAAGAATCACCTAAATGTGAACGTACTATTCTCCCAAAAGCATGTGTATTCTAATATGCTTATGATAATGCTTTTAACCCGGTAACTCCAATAATAATCGCAATCAAACTAGCAATTCGATACTTATTCGTAGATTCACCAAAGAAAATCATGTTCATCAATACCGCACCGGCCGTTCCAATGCCAATAAACACAGAATATGCCACACTTACAAGTAAATACGAGAAGGATGCATATAAAAAGATGAATGAACCACCTAATCCACCAATATAAAGCAGTCCATTTCGTATAGTCTTCTGTTGACTATAGAGACGTAAACCTAAGACACCTAACATTTCAAATACAGATGCACTCGCAATAAATAACCAACCCATTAGGATTGAACCCCCTTTGTCGCTTCAGACTGTTCCGGTTGATCAGAAAGTTTTAAGCCAATAACCCCTAGAACTAGAATCAACATAAAGAACATTTTTCCTACATTTAAACTTCCACCAAACAAGTAAATATCCATGATGGCTGTACCTACTGTTCCCGCAGCAGCAAATATCGCATATACGGTACCTGTTGGTAGATTTTCACAAGCTTTAGACAGGAAATGGAGATCTAAAAGGATAGCTCCTATGATTAGGACCCAATGCCACCAAGCGTTAGCGGTATTAAATCCATAGATCCAGATCAATTCAAAAACACTCGTTAATACAACATATATCCATGATTTATTCATTTCTGTATTTCATCCTTTACCACATGACTGACTTTCAGTCATTATATTTTTAGAAAACCGGAGCAAAATTCGCTCAGTCCTTATCACTAAATGCTCAGATTTACGCTTCCTCTAGTAGCTATTATGGAATAATAGCTATTGCTTGACCACCACTCCGGCTGCCCACTTCCCTTTCCGTGGGGTTTGTCCTTCAGCTAACTTTGCAACGTGTTCTTCTTTGCAAAGTTAGTTGAAGCCGTGCCCGCGGAAAGCGAAGTAATTCGTAGGGGCATTGCCAATATACATCAAACATTTCAAAATAACTACTTGGCTTAACGCAGTCATTGCACTGATTTTATACTTTCTTAACTTATAATAAAAAACTTGGATTACACCAAGTCCAATTACTTACATAATGCATGTAATGCAAATTCTAAGACTTCTCGTTGTTTTTGTTTAGCAGACTCCTCGTCTTGTTGGTCATACAGATAGGATTGTTCAGCGGCCGATTCAATTAGGCCAATTAGTAATTTAGCTGTTCCGTTAATATCAATCGAATCTCGTAATTTACTAGCAGCCTTTGGTTGCTCAAGAAATTCTTGCATCCAGGCATAATAAGGCTCATAGATTTTTTCCCACTCACTCAAATAGTCACTTGAGGCTAATCCAGCAAAAATCAGCGCAAATATTTCCCGATATTCCTTTGTCAGGTCAAATATAATGGAGACGACTTGACCTAATTGATCCGTAAATGCCGTTTCTCGATTTACTTTTCGCTCCATTTCTTCTACGATTCGTTCTACCATCACTTCAGCAATTGAAGGCATAACTGCAAGTTTCGAGGGAAAATATAAATAAAAGGTTCCTTGTGCGATGCCTGCGCCTTTTACAATGTCGGAAACCTTTGTTTTTTCTATCCCTTTTTCACGAAACACATGAATAGCAGACTTCGTAATTTTTTCCTTTTTATTATCCATATCACCGCCCCTTTCATAGTATTCATTTCTCTTGACTGACTTTCAGTCATTTTATAGGATAAATTCCTTCCTGTCAAGCATCTCTCTTGTTTCTTCAAAAACTTGACGGAAGGAATCGTTTTACTATCCTATTTCGTCCAACCTAAATCCTCATTTTTCCATTGTAGCATTCCGCCTCGTATATTAATTACTTCAAAGCCTTCATTTAATAATATACTTGCGGCTATCGCAGAACGCTTTCCAGAGGCACAGTGAACAGCTATCGGCTTACTTGTGGACAGCTCTTTGACTCGCTCCTTTACATGTGGCAGCGAAGCATGTATTGCTTCTGGAATGCGTGCTTCCTCCCATTCATCTTGATAACGCACATCCAAAATTTGCACTTCATTCTTTTGAAACCTTCGTTCAATCTCTGTTGGTGATTGATTTTGGTACGAACGTAGACTGGATGCCGTTTGAATTAACGATGTAGAGAAAAACCCCCTAAGCTTATCCATACCAATGCTTATAACGATTTCTCTTAATTCATCAAAGCGATATGGCTCAGCTATGAAATAGATGTTGGACTCATAATCAACGAGCTTACCTATCCAATCAGCAAATAACCCGGGATATGGAAGGTTTATTGTTCCTGGAAGACTAGCATTAGCATAATCGATAGCATTTCGAGTATCAATGACTATATTTTTCTTGTCTTTTGCTAATTCTGCGATACAGTCTCCCTGTAATTGAAATTCTACACCGGCAGGCACATTGGCTAACGGTGTCATTCCCCTTTTGTTTATTGCTTTCATCTTGGCAAAATAAGCGGGTGGTTCTGGTTGGCCATGAAGCAAAAAGTCCACAAAGGGCTGCTCCTCTGTAAACTGAAATGCCGGATTATACATTCGCTCGTATCCTACTGTACTAGTAGGTATGGAGCCAAGACCTTTACCACATGCACTTCCAGCTCCATGACCTGGCCAAATCTGTATATAATCAGCATATTGTTTGAACCTTTGTAGCGACTTAAACAGCTGCCGAGCTCCTTTATCAGCAGAGTCTTTCACACCTAACGCCTTTTCAAGAAGATCTGGGCGACCTACATTTCCTACAAAAACAAAGTCACCCGTAAATATCCCCATTGGCAAATTGGCTGTCGCCTTATCTGTTAGCTCATATGCCATGTGTTCTGGTGTATGACCAGGAGTATGTATTGCTTTGAGTTGGACATTACCGATGGTTATAATGTCTTGGTCTCGTAATCCTTGAACGGTTAAACAATCATCCCAATCATACCCTCCATTGTTCGGTCCTTCCGTCGAATAAAAAATCGTCGCTCCCGTACGCCGAGATAGTTCTGTGACACCAGATACAAAATCAGCATGAATATGTGTCTCCACCGCTGCGGAAATATGAAACCCCTGCTCATTAGCAAGATGGATATATGCATCGATATTCCTTGCTGGATCAATAATGGCAGCTTCTCCAGTTGACTGGCAGGCTACCATATAAGAAGCTTGCGCTAAGGAAGAATCATAAAAGTATTTTAAATACATCTATCTAATAACCTCCTTCTATTCCATACATTTCTAACAAACGAACTATTAGGAGATTCCCCGACTAAGGAGAGCCGGGGAACTTTTTCTACTTCATTTCTTTCTGACAATAATACCAATCAACGCAATCATAGTCCTGATCATTCATTCGTTCATTTGCTTCCTGCTTTGTTTGTGGTGGTTTGACAAGGGCCTTGTCACCTGATTGCCAATTAGCTGGAGTCGATACACCATATTCATCCGTTGTTCGCAATGCTTCTACAAGGCGAACAATCTCATTCATATTCCGTCCAGTTGTAAGTGGATAATAAATGAGTGCGCGAATCGTCTGCTTCTCATCTATGACAAAAACAGCTCGTGAAGTTTCTGTGCCCGTAGATTCTGGCATAATCATACCGTACTTCGTCGCTACTTTTTGATCTAGATCAGCAATGATAGGAAATTCTATGGTCGTCTGAAAGTTCGCTTCTATATTCCGCAGCCAGGCAATATGCGAACTAACACTATCAACACTTAAACCAATCAATTCCGTATCCAGTGCACGTAATTGTTGATATACCTCCTGAAAGGCAACAAATTCAGACGTACAAACTGGTGTGAAATCAGATGGATGGGAAAACAATACAACCCATTTCCCTTGATAGTCACGAAGGGAGATATCTCCCTGTGTCGTTTTAGCCTGAAAATCAGGTGCCTGCTCCCCAATTCGTGGTAATCCATTTACTTCCACGTAGTGTTCCTGTTGTTCCATGTTTGAATCCCCTTTCTTTTTACTTCTAGTTCTGCTAGTCTTTACCTTTATATTACGTGGACTAAACATGCATGTTAAAAAAATCTGAATTGTCATGGAATGTTAACAATTTAGCGTGCTTGTAAATAATTGTTTAGTGAGAGAAAAAGCAACGAAACTACGATCGAATAGTTAGCGGGAATTCGCTAGGCGGTTCGATCGTTCGTCCGGGATAACAGACAACTAACCCTTGAGTACTTGACAGACGCCGATGTGTGATACGTACCATTCTATGGCTAGAAACCCGGGCACTGCCAAGATTAAAAAAACTGAGCAAAATTCGTTCAGTCCTTATCACTAACTGCTCAGATTTACGCTTCCTCTAGTAGCTATTATGGAATAATAGCTACTGCTTGACCACCACTCCGGCTG
>NZ_BAAACY010000089.1:0-7127 GCF_039521925.1 Virgibacillus salarius
ACTCCTGCGGGAATTGCGCGAGCCGAAAATCCACTTTGCAACGTGTTCTTCTTTGCAAAGTTAGTTGAGGTCGTGCCCACGGAAAGCGAAGTAATTCGTCGGAGCATTGCCAATATACATCAAACATTTCAAAATAACTACTTGGCTTAACGCAGTCATTGCACCGATTTTATACTTTCTTATCTTTTAAAAAAACCGGTTTCTCCTAAAGAAACCGGCTAACATAAATAGAATATTGTGATTTTAAAAGCTAATTACTAATCCAGCTTTATCATCTGATTTTTTGAGCCTAGGATATGTACTACACTCTGGATCTGCTTTTTGAAAATGGAGCAGATCTTCGATATAAGAATCTATCCCTTTCTGTATAATCAAAAATGATAAATACCCCCAGTAGTTTATCTCGCTTGGAACGATTCCTTTAGGTAACATCATTCCATCTGTTAGTGAACCATTAAAAAGAAGCTGCCTCAATAGTCAGCTTCCTTTTCCTGTTTTTTTAAAATGAAACTCGGTCATTCCAAGCCTTATCTACTAGACTAAATTTTGTGACAAACGCTTATCAAACTAGGGTTGGTTCTAATTCAATTTCCACATTTCCTTTTAATGCTCTAGAAATCATACAGCTTTGTTCTGCCTTGATGACTAATTTGCGGAGTTGACTATGTTGACCTTCTGTCGCATGCTCTGTTAAAGTAACCGTTGGCCGATGTATAATTCGCTTATACGTGAATACTCCCTTTGTCACGTCCACGATCCCTTCCGAATGTAAATACATTTGCTTTAAAGGCAATTCCGCTCTTTCAATCATTGCTGCTAATGTAATAATATAACAGGTAGCAGCTGCCCCTAATAGCATTTCGTCCGGATTTGTTCCAATTCCTGGACCATCCATTTCAGGTGGTATAGATATATTTGTTTTCAAGTTACCTGTCTCTAGGAAGCCTTGACTATTTCTCCCACCTGGCCAATCTGCTTTTAAATGAAAATGATGCTCTGCCATGTAATCACCTCTTAGCTATAGACTACCAAACATCCATTTCTAAAGGGAATAGTTATGCTTCAAACCCTGCTCACATAATTATAAAAAGTATTTCATCAGAATAATCACAATAATTCAGCAGCCTATACAGGTACGCTTAAAAAATACAGTGAAACTTCAATCAGTGGGGGGGTTTTGTTTAGCACCCACTGATTGGTAGTACCACACTGCTTTACTTTCCCCTATTATTTCTTTGTAGGGAGTTGAACAAAAATTGAACCACTGAGAGCGCTTCTCCCTCCCACGAGGTTAACGTGTTGTCGACTAAGATGACCATTCCACTGATTTTAAAAGAGACCTTTTTGAAAACCTAATCTATTCCTTCATAAAAGATCATTCATTGACGTTAATCCTGAGCTTTTTCTTTTTTGTTTGCATCGCTAGAGGTAAACCAACCAATAACCGCAATTCCTACTAATACGACATAGAATATCGATTTCCATAATGTTGAATGTGGAAAATCATGTGGTATCCAAGCAATATCTGGATGTGCAAGAACGATTAAAGCTAGTTTAACTCCGACCCAGCCAACAATTACAAACGCCGCAATTTCCAAACCAGGACGCTTATTTAATAAATCCACAAAAACATTAGCTGCAAAACGCATGATAATTAATCCAATCATTCCACCAGCAAAAACAACTAAGAATTGTCCGGTGTCTAGACTTCCGATATGGCCAAGATTAGTTGGTGGTAAAGCTACTGCTAAAGCTACTGCTGCAAGAATAGAATCGACCGCAAAGGCAAGATCGGCAAATTCTACTTTTAAGACAGTCATCCAAAAACCGCTACCTTTTTCTTCTTTGGCACTCGCTTCTTCATCTGGTTCATCCTTGGATTTTAACTTATCATATAAATGTTTAATCGATATAAATAACAGGTAAGCTGCACCAATCGCTTGTACTTGCCATACATCGACAAGGAATGAAATAATAAACAATGAACCAAATCGTAATACAAATGCACCAGCCAATCCATAGAATAATGCTTTCTTTCGCTGATCTTCCGGTAAATGCTTCACCATTATCGCTAAGACAAGCGCATTATCAGCGGCTAGTAAACCTTCGAGTCCAATTAAAACTACTAATACCCATAAATATTCCACTAATAATTCAATACCCATTCTCTAGGCTCTCCCTTCTGCTACGCTCGTATAGAGCTTTAACCTTATATTCGACTTGAAGCTTTTACTTCTACCTAAAATTACGTTATGTAACTTCGTACAAATAAAAAAGCTCCTACCAATAGGTAAGAACCATCAAAAAAGACCCTTACCTAGACTGGTAAAGGTCTCGCTAACAACGATCGTTGCCAATTCAGCCGGAGAATATTCTCGTAATGACGACTAAAATTGTACAGCTACTCCCCTTTAATAGGAATATAACATTACTTACTATTAAACATCGATAAACATAAAATGTCAACGATTGATTCTACCATGTGTCTAGTTTTAGTAACTAGCCTTCCCCACAGAATCAAATCTATTCACCATATTAGCCCTCGATAATTTGTTCAAGAATCCGTTCCATAGCTTGTTTTAATGCAGAAACCCTTTGTATGCTCTCTTTTTCATTTTCCGTACAAACCCCATAATAACACTTGATTTTTGGTTCAGTACCTGATGGGCGAAGGCAAACCCAGCTATGCTGTTCTAAAATAAATTTCATCATATTTTCTTTAGGTAGTTCAATAGCTTCTATATTTTCTGGATTATCGAGCGTATAGCGTTGACCAATTAAATAATCTTCTGTTGCTTTCACACATAAATCAGCAATTTCCTGTAATGGTTCTGAGCGGATTGTAGCCATAATCTTAGCTATTTGCTCAGACCCTTGCTTCCCTTTTAAAGTTAGAGATGTCATGTCTTCCTTATAATAGCCATGCCTTTCATATAGTTCATGAAGCGCATCATGCAAAGTTTTACCTTTATTCTTCCAATAGTATGCCATTTCACTTGCCATCATAGCTGCTTGTATCGCATCTTTATCTCGTGCAAAGCTACTCGTTAAATAACCATAGCTCTCCTCATAACCAAATACGAAAGTTTCACCAGTTGCGTCAAACTCCCGTATTTTTTCTCCAATATATTTAAAGCCTGTCAAAGTATTAATTGTCGTTATTCCATAGTAATCCGCCACTGCTTTACCTAGTTCCGATGTCACTACTGTTTTTAGCATCCGTCCGCTTTTTAATAATGCCGAATCACTATGCGATAAAATATAATCCAGCATTAATGCACCTAACTGATTACCAGTTAACACTTGATAATTACCCGTGTCGTCTTTGACAGCAACACCTAAACGATCGGCGTCCGGATCTGTTGCTAATAAAATAGCTGCATCATGCTTTTTCCCCTGTTGTATTGCCCTTGTGAATGCTTGATGCTCCTCTGGATTAGGTGATTTCACAGTAGAAAACTCTGGATCTGGGACAGCTTGTTCTTCTACAACATGAACATTCGTAAAATTCAATTGTGCCAATCCCTGAGATACGAGCTCATAAGCAGTTCCGTGAAGTGGTGTAAAGACAATTGGTATAGCTTTCTCTTGCTCACGTTCTTCTGCAGGCAGCTTAGATATATCAATCAATTTTTCTAAGTAGGCATTATCAATTTCATTCCCAATCCAGTTAATTAGTTCTTCTTTTTCTAATGTAGCTTGATCCATATAGGGAACTAATAATTCATCGTCTGTTTGTTGAATGCAGGCAATAATGTCAGCTGCCTGATTTGGTGTTATTTGTCCACCATCCTCATTATACACCTTAAAACCGTTATATTCTGGAGGATTATGACTTGCTGTAATCATTATTCCTGATACCGTTCCCAAATAACGTACCGCAAAGGAAAGTAGCGGGGTCGGTCTTAATGATTTAAACACATATGCTGTTATTCCAAATACCCCTAATACTTTTGCTGTCTCAATAGCAAATTCTTTTGACATATGTCTGGAATCGTACGCGATTACAACACCTCTGTCTTTTACATTTACCGTATGTTCTAATAGATAATTTGCCAGTCCATTAACAGCCTTACGAATGGTATATATATTCATACGGTTTATTCCAGGACCAATGATCCCTCTCATCCCGCCTGTCCCAAATGTCAATTCTTTATAAAAAGCATCTTCCAATGCGAGCTGATTTCCATTTAATTTCGTTAACTCATTCTTTAAATTCGCATCAAGATCTTGGAATGTTTCCCATTTTTGATAGACTTGTTCCCAACTGGTCATTCGTTATGTCCTCCAACTGTATATAATCTATACGAATTTTAGCATACTTACACAGATTATTCTATCGATCAAATTTTGAATCGTTTATGATTTCATAAATCAGGTTAAAATAATAGAAAACGTAAAGATCAAAGCTGTCTTGTTTGGGAATATCATTGTTACTTTAGCGTCGTCGTATCAAAACAGTTCGTAAAGCTAAATAAGATATACTTTCTATTATTCTTTGAAACAGGTAAAATAGATACAAATGATTTGTGAAGGTTGGGATGTTGGTGGTAAATAAACGCTGGTTTCAGTTTTTAGTGTTTTTCATAATGGTTTTTCTGTTAATATTACTTATTTCGGTTACTGATTTTATTTTTACACCCTTTTTGAAAGTAATAGGGGCCGTCGCCGTACCTATTATAGGTGCAGGTATTCTTTACTATTTAACAAAGCCGTTAATGTACTTCTTTGAACGCCTTAAAATAAATCGTATCTTTTCAATTATTCTTGTATTTCTTGTATTAATTCTTCTTGGTGTTTTTGTCTATATGTATATTGCTCCAATTGCCCAACAACAATTTAGGAATTTAATTGATAATGTTCCAACAATGGTAAACTGGGCGCAGGATATGATTTCTTTATGGCAATCAAACCAAACTGCTATTCCTGCAGAAATAGACAAAGCAATCAATAATTTTACGAATAACCTTCAATCACATATTGATAGTGTATTAAATTATTTGTTTGGATTTATTGGACAACTCATTGGATTTGTTACTGCATTAGTTCTCGTTCCATTTTTCTTATTCTTCATGTTGAAGGATGGAGAGAAGCTAGTTCCATTTATTACACAAATCTTTTCCAAGAAAAAAGCGGAGAATATTCGTAGCTTGTTTGTCAAAGTAGATGGAACGTTAACAGCCTTTATACAAGGGCAGTTAATTGTTAGTTTTGCCGTCGGTGTGCTGTTATTTATTGGATATTTGATCATTAACTTAAAATATTCCTTAACACTAGCGTTATTTGCTATGGTAATGAATGTAATTCCTTTTGCTGGTCCATTTATAGCCGTAATTCCGGCATTAATCGTTGGAGCATTCCAAGATCCGTTTATGGTGATTTGGGTGTCCATCGTAATGATAGCCGCGCAGCAAATTGAAAGTAATTTAATTTCACCAAATGTTATGGGGCGTGCATTAGACTTACATCCATTAACAGTCATTACCGTTATCTTAGCAGCAGGAAGCATTGCTGGATTCTTAGGTATTCTATTTGCTGTACCATTTTATGCAGTGATTAAGACGATCATTATCCATTTCTATAAAACATACGTAAACTCTAAAAAAAATAAGGAAGATGCATTAATCTAATGCTGAGCTTATTAAAAGCATAAATTACATGTAGATAAAGTGAAACTCCAAACTATAATCCGAGGTTACGAACTTAGTTCCGGATATTGGTTTGGAGTTTTATCATTTATGGTGGTGAAGACTTCTGTGATAACTGATGAGCTCGAAGAATCAGTTGCTAAGCAATTTTTTTCGTGCGTTAGCTGATCATCATAAAGGTTCCCATCGTTTAGATTGCGATTTTAGAACATGGTATTATATTTGCTTGTGAACTACTCATTTAGTTTTAACCTAACCACTCGGTTATCTCTAAAACAAATAGACAATAGCAGAACCAATTTTATAATAGCCAATCTTCTTGTAAATATTATTTGCAGTTGGGTTCGACAAATCTGTATATAAACTACAAAATTGATACCCGTCATTTAACAGCTTTTGACTTAATTGGCTTACAACACTTGTAGCATACCCTTTTTTCTTATATTTATCAGGGGTATAGACAGCATTAATTGTCGCACCATGCTTCGTCTCCCTTGATTTATTCGCCATGGAAACCTTATTCTCCCCTATCTGCAAAAAATAAGCTGTTTGCTTATGTAAAAACTCCGCCGCCAAACTAGATGCTCGCGACTCATCTATTGGTGCATTAGCTTCCTCTCCAAAAAGAAGAAGCCACTTTGCTAGAAGTGCATGATCAGCTAATTCTGCTTGAATTAGCTGTCCTGGTAAAGGATACTCTATCTGCACACGGTCTAATTGATAGATCAATTCATTCATATGTACGGATGCTGTTTTCCCGCTTTTTTCTTCCCATTGCTGGGCGAAAGCTTTTGCATACTTTATTGGCCCTAGTACGCCAGGAACCTCATAGCCATGTTGATATAAATAATTCGTAATAACCGGTATGAAATCGAGAGAATTCACTTCAATATCTGGCAAGATCCAATTATGGGGTGGAGTTCGCAGGAATGCATAAATAATTTCCCCATTCGCTTCTACCCAACCTAAGAAACAATCTGTTTTGTTTTCCTTCAAGCGATTCATAATACCAAGCATCAAATTATTACATCCTTCTTTCTGAAGTAAAAGCGGTTCAACTCGTTTTGCATATGAATCAACAGCCTGGTTAATAAACACCTTCACCTTCACCTTAACCATTCCCTCTCTATTTTTCTAATACTATGAATGTTTTTACCTGTTTTGTAAAGTGTTTTTTGCTACACTAGTATAAAGAGGTGATGAACGATGACAATAGAGCAGTTACAAGCAAAGCTTGATGAGTTAAAATCCGATTACGTACGGATTCAAAGTGACTTAGATAAACTTGAGTATGTCCGCGGCAGAGTATCATCTGCAGAGGAACAACTTATTCGTCTTGAAGGAGAAATTGCTGAAGTTAATAAACAATTAGCCGATTTAAATAAGAAAAACTGAGCAAAATTCGCTCCGTCCTTATCACTACATGCTCAGATTTACGCTCCCTCTAGTAGCTATTATGGAATAATAGCTACTGCTTGA
>NZ_BAAACY010000090.1:0-13261 GCF_039521925.1 Virgibacillus salarius
TCAGCCAAAAGTGTCCTGTTGGCTCTGCACCGATGATTAATTCACTTTTACGGTGTTCTTTTTGAAGTCTCGAGACCCAGTTTAAAAGCTGTTCAAAGCCATGAACGCGATTGTCGAAGATCAGTCGTTTTCCAAATTCAAACCCTCGGTCATCCTGCGCACGTGCCACGTGTTTGTTTTTAGCGATGTCGATTCCTACAATTAATGTTTCTGGTGTGATTTGCGATAGTTTGTGATTTTGATTATAATTCATAGTGGGTCCTCTCCTTGGTATTTATTAATTTCGGTGTCAATGCGCATTGACACCCTGTACTATACCAAGGGGGCTCTTTTTTGTTCAACCCTCAAATTTCTTCATTACAGGAATGCTCCTATGTTCCTCGAACCACCTGAGCCTACCCCGAACAACTGGATAGCTTCCTGAGCAGCTGCGGTTACTAGGGGATGCTGAGACATACCCAAATAGTCGTTACTACACCAGACAACAACGGATTGATCATTCTTTTTACCACTTAACGTAGCCAGGGGATATTGACCGCGTATTCGATTAATAGTAACGAATTTCACGATATTGTCCACTTTCTTTTAGTAATTGAATTTTGTTTTTCAATAATTCAGCGTACATAACAAGTCCTCCTTCTTAATCTCTAGTAAACTCAATGTTAATTAGAACTCTACGAAGAATGAATACTATGTAAATTAATTTATTAACATATTCCTCCTTTCTTTCAAATATAAAATTTAGAGTACTTAATAAATTACATACTAATGATGTTAATGGGTTTAGTCAATCATTTTTTCAAAAAATTAGTAAATTATATATTATTTTACCAATATAAATATAGTTACAATTCCTAATATTACTTTTCTAAGGGGATTTAGATTGCTCGTCTATGAAAGATACCTGGTTAGCTTTATCTGGAGACAACCATATATGGAGTTTTTATTAATGACTGTCATGGCTTAGATCAACCAATTAGAATGTGAACTGAGATTTCGTAACTGTGCAGGAAAATATAGAGGCAGAGTAAAAAAGACATGAAGGAATTAATTAGCTTATATTGCACAAAAAAAGACGCTAGAAACAATTCTAACGACTCTCATGTTCATCTATCCTATATATATCCCAAAGCTCATCAAACACGGTTACTGCTGTAGGAAATGGGCTATTATATTCAAGGTAGCTACTTATTTCATCATATTCCATCGCGTGCTTTGGAAAATAATGATCCGCAAAGGCCCAATCTGCTAAACGACTTTTTTCATCTGGATTTTTCTTTCCTCGATATGTCATTAAAAAATGATAAAAAGAACGCAATCCGATTCACCTCATCCATCTAAACGATCACTTTCCATGAATTCTTTATGTTTTTTCAGCTTACGCCGGTACACAACAGCAGCTAAATAAATACTAATCTCATACAAAATAATTAATGGTACTGCTACAACAAGCTGCAATATAAAATCCGGTGGCGTAACTATTGTTCCGATAATAACAAGGATTAAATAAGCATATTTTCGCGTTTTACGCATAAAATCCGGTGTCAGTACTCCTAAAGCAGTAAGGAACATAGCAATTACTGGTATTTCAAACAACACAGCAAATGGCAACGTAACACGTATAAGAAACTTAAAATAACGATCAACGGTGAACATTTCATTAAACATTCCATCATTTAAGGACAAAAGAAATGGAAGAATTAACTCAATGAACATATAATACCCAAATACTAATCCCGCAATAAATAAAAGAAAGACGGCAGGTATATATGCTAATGTTGCTTTCCTTTCCGACTGTGTTAAACCTGGTCTAACAAACAACCAAACCTGTAATGCAAAAATTGGAATGGTGCAAGCAATTGCCACTATCCCCGCGAGCGTAAAATGAATCCAGATAATTTCACCCGGACTTATTACAGTTAATTTAAAGTCCAAATCACTTTGAAAAAAAGAATATATATCTTTGGAGAACACAAATCCACCAATAAAGAATAAAATGAAAAAAACAGCAATAATTATTATCCTATTTCTTAACTCCGATAGATGATCTGTAAGGTTCATTTCCTTTTCATCCATTGATACGTTGTTAGGCATCCTTTCACTCTCCTACTTACATAAACCTTGTACATAGTACCTACATAAAAGAAGATGCAAGGGTTATACCTTACACCTTCGCATATCAGCTTTTACTAGATGTTTGCTTTTCCGTTTTACTAGCATCATCATCGGTGACGATATCCTTCGTAGCATTTTTAAATTCTTTTAACGAACTTCCAAATGCTTTACCGATCTCTGGAAGTTTAGAAGGACCAAATACAACGAGCGCTATGATTAAAATTAAGATTAACCCAGGAACACCAATACTTGAGAACATTCCCTTCACTCCCTTATGTTATTTACTGCTTTTTTGATCAGTAATAATATCTTTTGTTTCCTTTATTTCATCTGTAACATCACTAGTTAATTCATTTGCAGAAGTTTTAAATTCCTTTAACGTTTGTCCTGCCGCTTTACCAATCTCCGGCAACTTTTTCGGACCGAATATTACTAATGCGATGATTAAAATCAAGATTAGTCCAGGAAAACCTATACTAGAAAACATCTTCACACCTTCTTTTCATAATTAATCTTATTATAATCAAAATTTCAAAAAACAAATATCCTTTGTAAAAAAATTCATAGCGTGTTCAATGATTAAGTATAAAGCGCTTTTAGTGTAACATGTTTTTCTTCTCTTAAACAAGTCTCATTGTCTTAGCGTGTTCATATTGTTCTGGCGTATTCATATTGAAAAAATGACGTTCTACTTGATCACGTGGGAATCCATGAAAATCATGGATAAAGCGAATATTCATCTCCTCAAAAAAACCAGTAACTTTTCGTTCACCCTTATCCAGTTGCTTTTGTACCTCTTCAAGCACTGATTTTTTATAAACAGCTGCTAAAGGATGCATATGTGTTTGATAAACGGGTACAACACCATCATAGTCTTCCAGGTTGTCTATCATATATTGTAAAATCGGATATTGGATAAACGGCATATCACAGGCAGTGATGATAAAAACATCCGCTTTATTATAATAAAGCGCTGCTTCTATGCCTGCTAATGGTCCACTTTCTTGATACCTATCTGTTACAAATCGAGCTGGTAAATCGTTATAAAGCTGGGGCTGATGTGTAACAATGGATAAGCAATTCGTCACCTTCATCAATTCAAAAAAGATACGATTTATCACCGTTTGATTGCCAATTTTCAATAAAGACTTATTTGTTCCCATTCGCCGAGATTTACCACCAGAAAGTATTACCCCACAAGTATCCATTCGTTCCTCCCTACTACTTAAATTCGATCATACTGTAAAAAGTAATATTCGTAAGGATTTGAATCATTTCTTTCCCCTTTAACCTTAGAAGTAAGCCTCCATTCTTTTTCTGAGAATGTAGGAAAATATGTATCCCCATCAAAAGAATGATTAATCCACGTAATATACATTCTATCAGCTATCATCATCGCCTGCTCAAATATTTTTCCACCACCAATGATAAAATATTCCTGATCAGGGTGGGTCTCACTCCACTGTTTAATATGATCTAAGCTATCAATTACTTGGACATCGTCAGGGAAATCATTATCCCCTCTCGTAAGCACAACATTTGTACGGTTGGGTAAACTACGTCCTAATGAATCATACGTTTTTCTCCCCATAATGACAGTTTGATTGACTGTCTTTTCCTTAAAGAAGCGTAGGTCCTTTGGTAATCGCCATGGTAAATCATTATCTACACCGATGACATGATTGCGATCCATTGCCAATAATAATGATATCATTCTTTGTCCTCCTAATAACTAACAGTTACTTACACAGCTATCGGTGCCTTGATGGCTGGATGTGGGTTGTAATCCAATATTTCAAAATCAGAAAGTTCGAAATCAAATATAGACGTTTTTTCTGCATTTAATTGTAATGTTGGAAAGCTTCTTATTTCACGATTTAGCTGTGTCTTTACTTGATTTATATGATTCGTATATATATGTGCATCCCCCAAGGTATGGACAAATTCACCTGGTTGTAGATTACATTCATGCGCAATTAGGTGTGTAAGTAAAGCATAACTTGCAATATTAAACGGTACGCCAAGGAATACATCCGCACTCCGTTGATATAGTTGACAAGAAAGCTTACCTTCTGCTACATAAAACTGAAATAATGTATGACATGGAGGTAAAGCCATTGATGGTATATCTTCAGGGTTCCATGCTGATACAATGTGCCTCCTTGAATCCGGCTTGTACTTAATGTTCTCGATTACTTCTTTAAGCTGATCGATTACCTCATTTTGTGATGTCTTCCATTGACGCCACTGTTTTCCATAAACAGCTCCTAAATCGCCAAACTTTTTAGCAAACGCATCATCAGCGAGAATTCGCTCTTTAAAAATGGACATTTGCTCTTTATATTGCTCATGGAAACGGCTATCAAGCTGTGAACGGTTACCAAAATCCGTCATATCTGGTCCATGATAACTATCACTTGTAACCCATTTTTCAAAAGCCCATTCATTCCATATATTATTGTTGTTTTGTAGCAGGTATCGTATATTCGTATCCCCTTTTATAAACCATAGGAGCTCACTTGCAACTAAACGAAAAGGCACCTTTTTGGTAGTTAACAATGGGAATCCTTTTGCTAAATCGAAGCGCATTTGGTGACCAAAAACAGAATAGGTACCAGTATTTGTACGATCTTGTTTATTAGTACCATTATGTAAAATGTGATTACATAAATCTAAATATGCCCTTTCTCCTGTAACCATATCTATTCCTCCATTTACTATCTACTATCCAACTAATTGTAACACAAACTACAATTTTAAGCAGTTTACACATCACGTTAACATACTGTATTTGAACAGGCGCACTCCAATTTTTGAGGTATTGTCAGTCTTAATAAGATTTAGAGTTTACGTTTGTAACACAATCGTAACTCATAAACATGCTAAATACTCATAAATCTGTTAGAGACAGTCATAAATTAGAAAGGGGTATTTGCATGCTAAATGGTACTGTAGAGCACGTAGTAAAACGTTCTTTACTTTATGGCTACGTGTTAAGTCAACCACTTGTAGCCTATGTTGATGCATATCCTGAACTACAAAATAAGCTTTTATTCGAATCAGAACAACTAGAGTTTGGCAAACATGGCGAAGCTATTCGCATCCTACAACAAAAGCTTCATACATTATCCTATTTTGATAATAATATAGATGGTAAATTTGGAATCTTAACCGAGCACGCACTTAAAAACTTTCAAGCTGAACATAGCTTAACGATTAATGGGAAAGTTAACGAGGATACATTAAAAGCAATAATCAAAGATGAAGAACAAGAATATATAGATCAGTTAGAAAATTTTTCAGATGAGATCCGGCCTGGAATGTACAACGCAAAAGTAAAGATCGTTCAAAAGTCATTACAATACTTTGGATACTATGAGGGTGAATTAGACGGAATATATGGCCCATTAACGAAGCAAGCATTACAAATTGCTGAAGACGAACATAAAATGGATTTAATTGATGATACCTACCTTACCTCAAATGCACCAGTAGAAAAAAAGAAGAAGTCAGAAAATGTGCAGCAAAGAAATGAGGAGTCTGTTGAAGAAAAGCAGGAAGCAGCAAAGGAAGTTAAAAAAGTTCGCATAGAAGGCAATGATGGAGCGACTATAGTTCAAGAAGCTCGTTCACAAATTGGTACGCCATATACTTGGGGAGGAACCTCACCTAGTGGATTTGATTGTAGTGGTTTTATTCAATATGTATATCAACAACAAGGCGTGCAGCTTCCGAGAACCGTGAGTGATATTTGGAATTTTTCCACTCCCATCTCGAATCGCTCTGTCGGTGACCTCGTATTTTTTGAAACATATAAACCAGGACCATCCCATATGGGAATTTATATCGGTGACGGAAAATTCATCCATGCAGGTGAATCGAATGGCGTGGAGATTAGCGAATTAACTAATCCTTATTGGGAAGCTAGGTACCTTGGCGCAAAGCGAGTTAATCAATAATAGCATAAAGTGGGAGTCTTACTGAAAAAGATACCCATCAAACGATGGATATCTTTTTAGCTTATGTACAGTAAAGCAATACCTTTACCACTCGTTATAAAATTGTTCTAAATATCTTTCCATAAATTGATGACGTTCGTTAGCAATTTCTTGGGCTGTTTCTGTGTGAAGCAGCCCTTTCAGTTTCAATAGTTTATCATAGAAATGCTGGATGGACGTATGCTTCGATGTTTCATGGAATATAGGTTGCCCTTTTGCACCTCCATAAGCAAAGGTTCGAGCAATGCCAATCGCACCAATCGCATCCAGTCTATCAGCATCCTGCACGACTTTTCCTTCCATTGTAGTTGGAATCCTCCCTTTTCGGAAAGAAACATTTCTCATAATTTGCCTAATTTCCTTGATATCGCTCTTTGTAAAATCTATGGAATGAAGGAAAGCATCCATTTCGTTCAATGATTTGATCGAATCATGAAATAATTTTTCATCACCTATATCATGGAGCCAAGCAGCAGCTTCACAAATAAATGGCTCTGCGCCCTCCTTATTGGCGATCATTCTAGCCATTCGTGCTACTCGCTCCATATGATAATAATCATGACCAGTAGGATCATCCGTAAAACAACTAAAAACATAGGCTTTTATCTTTGCTAACTGTAAAGCTGCCTCCATTAAAACAGCCCTTTCACCTTTCCATCTGCTGTTACGTCCATATTTAGCGCTGCCGGTTTTTCAGGAAGTCCAGGCATCGTTAATACATCACCTGTTAATACAACAATAAAGCCTGCACCTATAGATGCTCGTAGTTCCCTAATAGTGATCGTAAAACCTTCTGGTCTCCCTACACGTGCAGGGTCATCTGAAAGTGAATATTGTGTCTTAGCCATGCAAATTGGGAGGTTATTCCATCCCTGCTTTTCAAATAGCTTTATTTGCTTCGATGCATGCTTTGAAAGCTCAATATCCTTCGCTCCATAAACTGTTTGAGCTATTTTTCTAATTTTTTCTTCAATAGAATCTTCTAATTCGTATAGTGGTTTAAAGCTTTTCTTCCTGCTTTCGGTCTTAGCGATAATTTTGTTAGCTAATTGAATACCGCCTGATCCACCACTTGCCCATACGTCAGTCAATGCTACTTCAACATGTTGTTCCTCACACCAGTTCTCAATAAAATGGACCTCATTTTCTGTATCGGTTGGAAACTTATTGATAGCAACTACAAATGGAACATCAAACGCTTCAATCGTTTCCATATGTTTTTTCAGATTTTTCATACCTGCTTTAAGTGCTTCTAGATTTTCTTCGGCAAGTTTATCCTTTGCCAACCCACCATGCATTTTTAATGCACGAACTGTAGCAACAATAACAACTGCGGCAGTGTCAATGTTTCCAACACGTGATTTTATATGAAAATACTTCTCAGCACCTAAATCTGCACCAAACCCCGCTTCTGTTACAACATAATCACCTAGTTTAGCCGCAGTTTTTGTAGCGATAATACTGTTACATCCATGCGCTATATTCGCAAATGGCCCGCCATGTATAATCGCAGGAGTATTTTCGATCGTTTGAACAAGGTTCGGCTTTAATGCATCTTTTAAGAGTAACGTTAATGCTCCCTCCGCTTTAAGATCACTCACAGTAACGGGTTGCTCATTATAGGTATAGCCGATCACAATTCTTGCCAATCGTGATTTTAAATCTACTATATCGGTTGCTAAACATAAAATGGCCATGATTTCAGATGCAACTGTAATTGTAAAGCCATCTTCTCTCGGAACACCCTTTGATGGTCCTCCTAGCCCTACGATGATTTTACGTAATGCTCGATCATTCATATCCATGACACGTTTCCATTCTATTCTTCTCGGATCAAGATCGAGTTCATTTCCTCGATGAATATGATTGTCAATCATTGCCGATAGCGCATTATTTGCACTCGTAATAGCATGTAAATCTCCGGTAAAATGAAGGTTTATATCTTCCATTGGTAATACTTGAGAATAACCCCCTCCTGCTGCACCACCCTTTATTCCCATTACTGGACCTAATGATGGTTCACGCAATGCAATTACTGCCCTCTTACCTATTTGGTTCAAGGCTTGTCCTAAGCCTACTGTGACTGTGGATTTCCCTTCTCCTGCAGGGGTTGGGTTAATAGAGGTAACAAGAATAACTTTGCCATCTGGCTTATCCTTTAACGTATGTAAAAGATGATTGGATATCTTTGCTTTTGTATGTCCATACGGCTCCCATTCATCTTTACTTAAATTCAAGTTCTCAGCAATTTTATGTATCGGTTCTAGCTTTGCTTCCTGTGCTATTTCTATATCCGTTTTCATGTAATAGTACCCCTTCCTAAAATTTAGATAAATATGGTGGGAAATAACTTCATCCTATCTACTACATTTCGATGTAAATCATGATCGTTCATACAGTAATTACAGCAAATTCTGCCGCTTGCCTTCATGCTCTCCTTGCATGTCTCTTGATACCGCTTCACCTAATCAAATTATAGACGAGTAACGAAAAAATGTCGACATAACCTTGCTTATTTTCTTGACTCACTTATGTAAATAAGCTATATTAGACACAAGCAAAGAAGATGTACGGATTCATTAATGACGCAGGCAGCTTCTATAGAAGTGGATGTAATAGTGATCCTACACTTCTATAGAAACTGCCTATTTTTATGTTCTGTCTATCTGCTTTGTATTACCACGTTTGTGCTTAAAGAAACGTGAAAGTTTTTAGGAGGATTATTCATGGAAAATGGTGTAGTTAAATGGTTCAATGCTGAAAAAGGATATGGCTTCATTCAGCAAGAAGAAGGAAATGACGTATTTGTACATTATTCAGCAATTCAAGAAGAAGGCTTTAAAACACTTGAAGAAGGACAAGAAGTTTCTTTTGAAATCGTTGAAGGTGAGCGTGGTCCACAAGCAGCTAATGTTGTTAAAAAATAAATAGTGATCAAAATATATAAAGCGGTAATCTTAATGGTTACCGCTTTTTTTGGTGGTTATAATAGGAATATCCTTGCTTTTCGAGTTAGTTCTTCGTATAATAGCTTTTGTGTTTTTCGCGGTTCGAGAACTCCCGCGTTACCAAAACTAAGGAGGAATAATAATGCCTAACGAGCTTATATGGATTTTATTTGCGTTGGTCAATTTTTCGTTATTGCTATTGTTCTATCGACTATTTGGTAGAACAGGCTTATATGTTTGGATCGGAATGGCAACAGTGATAGCCAATATTCAGGTGTTAAAAACAGTGGATTTAATTGGCTTAACAGCTACTCTTGGGAATATCCTATATGGAACTGCTTATTTAGCTACCGATATAATTAATGAAAAACATGGTAAAAAAGAGGCGAAAAAAGCAGTATGGTTGGGATTTGCAACATTAGTTACCATGACAATCATCATGCAAATTGCCTTAGCATTTGAACCAGGTGCTGAAGACATTGCTCATGATGCGCTGGCGACTATATTTAGTTTAATTCCACGAATAGTGGCCGGAAGCTTAGCAGCGTATATGATTAGTCAATACTTTGATGTTTGGATTTATGATAAATTACGTAATCTATTTCCAAGTGATCGGCAGTTATGGATTAGAAATAATGGGAGTACGGTGATAAGTCAATTTGTAGATACGATTGTTTTCTGTACTATTGCATTCTATGGAACATATCCATTCGATATTTGGTTGGAAATATTTATAACAACCTATGTTATCAAATTCGCGGTGGCAATTATCGATACACCATTTATGTATATTGCTAAGAACATGCATGTTGAAAAAAGTAATAGCACAAATTAATGCAAAAGGAAGCACAATAACCTATTTAACTATTGTGCTTCCTTTTTTTCTTATCAAGTCCCCATTTATTCTTGTATTATAGTTACCTCTTGTTATATGCATACATATGTATATTAGCTTGGAGTCATTTTATCTTCCATTAGTATCTCCTGAATAAATAGACTCATTAAACGATTTTCAATCTATATACTCAAAGACCCCCAACCTGACGAAATTCTTATTCGTTGGCTTCCTTCACACTGGTTCTTTTATTTCGACAACTAAAAAATAACTTACATTTATTCTGTAACATCTTAGAGGAATAGGATAAGATACTATTCATTCATACATGCCTCTCCCTCCTCTCTATCTAAATTTCGGTTTCGCGGCAGTTTGCATACTTAGTTCAAACGACATTTTTGCATGATGCTTCAACACTAATCAAATTTGCTAAGTTAAAACATGCTGACTTCGTTCCGTTTACCTTTTATCAATATGCTCCCTGCTCTGTTAGGCTTACTAATTACCTAATTATCGTATTCTAAGCCATGCTTAAGTCAGCAGGATAAGCTTGTTTATGTGCCTTACTTTTTAAACATTTGTTTTCAAACAGCTACTACTTCTTTCCTACAAGGTAGTTTTTCACTTAATTGCCACTTTTTCTTCACAAATCCTTCAATTACTTTTCTAACCTAAATGTTAGTAAAGTACTGACACAGAGCGGTTCGAACATAATTGAACAAATTGTGAAAACACTAACGAACAATGCTAATTCGGGCAGTGTTTTGTGTATGATGAAAATAGAAGCACTACTTTAGTCATGAGGGGGGAGTAGAATGGAAAATGCTGAAAAGCAGAAATCTGAAGAGCGTGTAGAAACGCCAAACCTGAAAGGTACACTACTATCTGTGTTATTACTAGGAGTCTTCATTATCGTTAGTTGGTTTGGTGTATTTGCCTTATTTTTATCTAGGTAATTGGAATGAATTTAGGGGGGAGTGTTAGCATGCATTTGCATAAGTTTGAGAAGGTATGGTTAATATTTGGAACTGGATCACTTCTATTATTCTTGCTTGTGATTGGGGTTGGTGCATTTTATAAAGGTACCCATCCTTCCAGTCATTTAGAAACAATTGACTTAAAGAATATTGAAAGTCATGAGGCCTTTCAACCAGATAATTTAGGCGTAACACAGGTAAAAGAGGATCAGTATATCGTTAATTTTGTTGCCTCTGCCTTTAACTATGATTTTGGTGTTGATGATAATGGTAAACCGCTAAAAAAGATTAGAATTCCTAAAGGATCTACTGTTTTATTTCAAGCAACAACAAAAGATGTAATTCATGGATATCAAGTTGCTGGGACGAATGTAAATATGATGCTGGAGCCTGGTTACATTAGCCGCTACGAAACGGTTATGGATGAGACAGGTGAATTTACAATTGTATGTAATGAATACTGTGGATTGGGTCATCACCAAATGTTTGCTTCTGTGGAGGTGTATGAATAATGATTGCTACTAAACTTGGTATTTCAAAATCTGATTCCAAACTTACTATGGCCTTTATCTATGTTGCGTTTATTTCACTATTTATTGGTGGGCTAATGGGGCTGTTACAAACACTTGTAAGATCAGGTTCCCTTTCACTTCCATGGGGAATCACCTATTATCAAGTATTAACGGTACATGGAGTAATACTCGGACTCGTTTTAACTACTTTTTTTATTATCGGTTTTCAATATGCTTTGATGGCCAAAACAGTTGGTATTTCAAAAAAACAGCGATTATATGCCTGGTTAAGTTTTATAGTCATGTTAATTGGTACGGTCATGGCCGCCGTTATGGTGTTATTAGGTAAAGCAAGTGTACTATATACATTTTACGCTCCATTGCAAGCACATCCTATATTTTATTTTGGATTGGCATTGGTTATTATCGGTAGTTGGATTGCCTGTTTTGTTAACTTCCGACAACTCTATGTTTGGAAAAAGACTCATAAAGATGAAAAATCACCGCTTCTTGCCTTTATGGTAGTTATCAATATGGTATTATGGTTTATTGCAACGCTTGGTGTAGCAGCCGCAGTCATTGTTCAATTTATTCCGTGGTCCCTTGGATATGCGGAAACGATTAATGTTTTAGTAAGTAGGACCTTGTTTTGGTATTTTGGTCATCCACTTGTATATTTTTGGCTACTACCTGCATATATGGCTTGGTATGCCATAATCCCGAAGATTATTGGCGGCAAAATTTTTAGTGATTCATTAGCACGATTGTCTTTTGTATTATTTTTATTATTCTCTATACCAGTCGGCTTTCATCATCAGCTGACAGAACCTGGAATTGACCCAACGTGGAAGTTTATACAAGTTGTACTTACATTTATGGTCATCATTCCTTCACTTATGACAGCATTTTCTATGTTTGCCATGTTTGAGATAACTGGCAGACGGAAGGGGTTTCGTGGATTATTTGGTTGGTTTAAACATTTACCTTGGAAGGACGTTCGTTTCTTTGCTCCTATGGTAGGTATGCTTGCATTCATACCAGCAGGAACTGGAGGAATAATCAATGCATCCCATCAATTAAACAACGTTATTCACAACACGATGTGGGTTACTGGTCATTTCCACTTAACTGTAGCAACTACTGTTTTACTTACCTTTTTCGGAATTAGCTATTGGTTGATCCCACACCTAACAGGTAGAAAGCTAACAAACAAGATCAATAATTTAGGGTTAATACAAACCGTTATTTGGGCAGTAGGGATGACTATCATGTCTGGATCCATGCATATATCTGGTCTGCTAGGTGCACCGCGAAGATCTGCCTTCTCTGAATATGGTGGAACTGCCCAAGCATCAGATTGGATAGGATATCAAATTGCTCAAGCGGTTGGAGGCACTATTTTATTTATCGGTATTCTACTAATGGTATATATCTTTCTGCAATTAACTTTCTTTGCACCGAAGGGACAGGAAGAGTTCCCAATTGCTGAAGAAGAAGTGAATGCTCAACCGACACCGCTATTTTTAGAAAATTGGAAGCTCTGGATTGGCATTACAATTGGGTTAATCTTATTTGCATATACCATTCCATTTATCGATATTATTCTGCACGCTCCAACGGGTAGCGAACCATTTGCTTGGCCAATCGGGAATTCATAATATACTAGGAGTGAGTATCCCATAAGGTACAAAGGAATATAGAACTCCTGTAGAAGGAGCAATATCGTGTCACTAACCTGAAGTATTTTATTCACGAGAAGGATGAACCGTCGTTGCCCCATGGCAATAGTATACTTCAGCTGTATAGGTAAGGGGCTGGGACATAACTAGCCCTTATGAAGTTAAAAAAGATTCCAGTTATCAAAAAATGATAGCTG
>NZ_BAAACY010000091.1:0-21909 GCF_039521925.1 Virgibacillus salarius
AGCTACTAGAGGAAGCGTAAATCTGAGCATGTAGTGATAAGGACTGAGCGAATTTTGCTCCGTTTTTCTTATGGAATTATTTAGATGAAACGACCTGAGTCGATCGACTCAGGTCGTTAAGTTGTTATTATGATATATTCGCTCGTTTTGATTTTCTACTTAATGAATTAGTGATAGAGGTTATTGCTCCGTCTCCAGTGACGTTACAAGCTGTTCCAAGGCTATCTTGAGCTAAGTATAATGCGATCATTAACGAAACCATAGTTGGACCAAAATGAAGCATGCTTTCTAATAATCCAATTGCAGCCATAACTGCTCCTCCTGGAACTCCTGGTGCAGCAACCATTGTTATCCCTAGCATTAAAATAAATGGAACAATGGTAGCGAAACTAACAGCATCCCCCTGCAAAAACATAACAGCTAACGCACAGCTAACTATTGTAATAGTACTTCCAGACAAATGAATGTTTGCTAGTAAAGGAACCGTGAAATCTGCAATGCCTTCACGTACTTTTAGAGTTTTTGTGTGCTTTAGTGTAACAGGAATAGTAGCTGCTGAAGACTGTGTTCCCAATGCTGTGAAATATGCTGGCACCATTCTTCTCAACATACTAAATGGATTTTGTTTACTCATTGTTCCCGCTATTGTATATTGAATAGTTAAATACAATATGTGAAGTATAACTATCATAACAAACACTTTAGCAAAAACTGCTAGAATCGTACTTACTTGCCCAGCTGCAGTCATATTGGCAAATATTCCAAAAATATGAAATGGAAGTAATGGAATAATTACTTTTTCAATAACTATATGAATAATGTTACGAAAATCCTTTGTAATATTATATAATGCATCTCCTTTTATCGCAGCAATTCCAAGGCCAATTACAAATGAAAGAAGAAGTGCTGTCATTACTTCCATTGGTGGTGGCATAGCTACTTGGAAAAACCCTTCACTAAGACCTTCTGATGGATCTGTAAAGGATTGTAACGATTGATTGTTCAGCATTAAAGGATATAACATTTTTGCTGCAAGAAATGCTAAAATGCCAGCAATAACTGTAGATGAGTAAGCAATAATACCAGTTAGTCCAAGTAATTTACCTGCACCACGCCCCATTGAACCAATTCCAGGCGCTATAAAGCCTAGAATAATTAATGGGATTATAAAACCAAGAAAGTTCCCAAATAGGTCGTTAAAAGTAGCAAACAAGCGAATAAACCAGTCATTAGCAAATGACCCAACGGCAATACCTAGTAGGATTGCTATTAGTATTCTTAGTAGTAATCCAAAACCTTTCACTGATTCCCCTCCCTTTTGTAATACCCCCTATTTTACACAATTTATAATTGATAGTAAAACTAAATTTAAAAAAAGCGTACCAATTTTGTTGGTACGCTTTTGTCTGTTTAGCTCATCCCATAAGGACCTAATTGTTGGGAATTACTAGAATTTCCATTATTTGATTTTGTCATTTGCGAAACAAACGGAATCATTTTCTGCATGGTCTGTCCAAGATTTTGATTATTTTTAGTCATCGTATAATACGTTGCTGCTCCTACACCTACAGAGGCAATAATCGGTAACCACATTCCATTTTTTTGCATTTAAACCAACCCTTTCTAAGATCCTTATAGTTAAAACGCAGACAATATTAGATTGATCTACTTGTCTTAAATAATGCAAGGAATCAACTACCAACATGTCCAGACTCAATGGCCGCGTTTAATCCAGCTAATCTTCCAGTTACTAGAGCTGAAGTTATATTATAACCGCCGGTATAACCGTGTATATCAAGAATTTCGCCACAGAAATAAAGTCTTTCCATTATTTTTGACTGCATTGTATTTGGAACAATTTCTTTAATTGAGACACCGCCTCCTGTCACAAATGCTTTATCAAGAGGTAAAGAACCATGAACTGTAAAGGTAAACTGTTTAAGATCATGTATAAGTTGTCGAATGGTTTGCTTAGACAGTGACCCTGCTCTTTGATCTTCTTTAATCTGATGTTTAGTTAGCAGATATAAAATAAATCGTTCTGGAGCTATCCCTTTTAAGATATTTTTAAAGGATTTTTTAGGATTCATCTCCACATTACGTAATATTCTATCTACAATTATTTGTTCCGATTCATGTGGCAATACATCAATAATCATTGGAACAGCAGTTCTTCCCTTTTTTAACTCTTTTACAACAAATTGAGAGCATCTTAGTACTGCAGGACCTGAGATCCCAAAATGAGTAAAGATCATATCCATTTGATGGCTAATAATCGGCTTATTCTTTTGATTAAGTACAGATAACTTAACATCACGTAAAGATAGACCTTGAAGAGCTTTATTCTGTATAAAAGGTTCATTAGATGTTAATGCAACCTCTGTTGGATAAAGTTCTGTTATTGTATGACCAGCTTTTTTTGCCCATGCATATCCGTCTCCCGTTGATCCAGTATGGGGTACTGCCTTCCCACCAACGGCAATAACTACACTTTTCGTTTGTACTTTTGTACCGTCTCTTAAAATGACGCTGTGGTTATTTTCTTCATAATGAATAGCTTTAACAGGCGTTTCTAATCGAACTACCACGTTAAGGTCATCCAATTGTTTTAATAATGCGTTCACCACAGTTTTTGACTGATTAGAGACAGGGAACATTCTTCCATGGTCTTCCTCCTTCAACGGAACATCTAATCCTTCAAAAAATTCAATAATATCATAATTATTAAAAACGGAGAAAGCACTAAATAAAAATTTTCCATTGCCTGGTATATGCTTAATGACTTCTTCCTGAGGTAGACGATTCGTTACATTACATCTGCCGCCACCTGAAATAGCAAGTTTTTTTCCTAATTTCTTTCCTTTTTCTATTAAAAGTGTTTGTGCACCTGATTCAGCTGCAGCAATTGCCGCCATTAACCCTGAAGGTCCACCACCAATAACAATTACATCATAGGACAATTTTTTTCATTCCTTTCCGTATGTATATTAACACGTTAAACAAGTACAAACAATTATCGTTTTCTAATTGCAGATCTCCCATACAATATGTGAAGAAATTAGTACAAATGTAAGTTGCTCAGTGCCTATATCAGTGTAAAAAGATGGTTGTATAGTCATATATACATAAGTATAAACCTTTAAATGTGATAAAATAGTCCATATGATTCTTTTTATCTAATAAGCAATTTCGTTATAATCAAATAATGAGTGTTTCGAAATTTATATCAAATGTAAATAAATGCAGGTGAAATAATGTCAAATATTGTCCGAGGAACGATGTTATTAACGGGAGCTTCTTTTTTATCTAAATTCTTAGGAATGATATATGTTGTTCCCTTCAACGCTTTAGTAGGTCCAAGTGGTGGTACGTTATTTGCTTACGCATATACACCGTATAGTATATTTATTAGCCTATCGACAGTTGGTGTTCCGTTAGCGGTGTCTAAATTTGTATCAAAATACAATGCGGTTGGAGATTATGAAACGGGTATGAGAATGTTTCGAACCGCTATGACTATGATGATGGTCACTGGTATATTTGCGTTTTTAGCAATGTTTTTCAGCGCAGAGTGGTTAGCAAGTGGAATGATTACCAGTGATGACCCAGCTAATATTACTGTCTCTGATGTTGCCTTTGTCATACGTATGGTAAGTTTTGCTTTAATAATTATCCCAGTTATGAGTATTGTCCGAGGTTTTTTTCAAGGACATAATTCCATGGGGCCTACTGCAATATCACAAGTAATGGAGCAAATCGTACGTATTGTGTTTCTTTTAGGTGGCTCATTTATTATTTTAAAGATACTAAATGGATCCGAACTAGCGGCGGTTGGCTTTTCAACCTTTGCTGCTTTTCTTGGTGCAGTAGCTTCATGTCTCGTATTGTGGATTTATTGGAATAAAAGAAAATCTCATCTATATAAACAAATTGAGCAGCAAACATATTCATATGATATACCTAAGAAAGATCTGTTCTTAGAACTATTTAGATATGCAGGACCATTTGTATTAGTAGGATTAGCTATACCATTATATCAATTGGTTGACCAGTTTACTTTTGAACGGTCTATGGTAGCAAGTGGTAATAAGGAAATATGGGAATTCACATATTCTGTAATCAACTTCTATGGTCATAAATTGGTCATTATTCCGATAACACTTGCTACTGGCTTGTCACTTGCCATTCTTCCTGAATTAACCAAGTCATATACACAAAATAATTCGGAGTTATTAACGAAACAAATTAACCAGGCCTTACAAATTATTATGGTACTTGTTATTCCAGCTGTTGTTGGTCTTTCATTACTTTCAGATGAGGCATATGGAACATTATTTGGAGAATTAGACAAATTAGCTATTTCAGGTCCACTGTTAGCATGGTATGCACCAGTGGCTCTGTTCTTCGCATTATTTAGTGTAACATCATCAGTACTACAAGCGATAAACCAACAGCGTTTTGCAGTTGTTAGTTTGTTAGCAGGACTACTTGTTAAGGTGCTTTTTAATATACAACTTATTTATGTATTTGGTGCTAAGGGGGCCATTTTTGGAACAGCTTTAGCTGCCGGTATAGCGGTCAGTTTGAATCTATGGCGGATACGTAGTTCGATTGATTTTTCTTATAAGCAACTAATTAAACGAACTATCTTAATTGGAATCTTTGCCATTATTATGAGTGTTTGCATCCTCATACTCAAAGCGTTGTTAGGAATGGTGATTCCTAATGGAAGATGGGGGCTTGCGATAATTCTTACCATTTGTGTTATCGTTGGTGGTAGTGTTTACTTATGGTTCGCTTATCATTCGACATTACTGGAAAGAGTTTTAGGAAAACGAGTACGTGTATTGGATAAATTATTTCGTAGATAGGAGGAGGACTAATGCGACTTGATAAATTGTTGGCCAATACTGGGATTGGTAGTCGAAAAGAAGTGAAAGTGTTGCTAAAGAAAAAGCGCATTACAGTAAATGATACTGTGATTAGAGATGGCGGCAAACATATTAATCCCACTATGGATCAAATAAAAGTAGATGGTAATACGGTTCACTACAAACCAAACATCTATATCATGATGCATAAACCTCCTGGAGTAATCTCTGCAACTGAGGATAAACGACAAAAAACAGTGATCGACTTATTGACAGATGAGTTTCAACATTATAAGCCATTTCCTGTTGGTAGATTAGATAAGGATACAGAGGGGTTATTATTACTTACAAATGATGGAGACTTAGCCCACCATTTGCTTTCACCAAAGAAAAAGGTTGATAAGGTCTACTACGCCAA
This sequence comes from Virgibacillus salarius, assembly GCF_039521925.1. NCBI lineage: Bacteria > Bacillati > Bacillota > Bacilli > Caryophanales > Bacillaceae > Virgibacillus > Virgibacillus salarius. The sequence goes on from NZ_BAAACY010000091.1 coordinate 5,290, forward strand.
GATTAAAGGAAGGGTAACGGAACAAGACCATATCAAATTTAGTAATGGCATTCAATTAGAGGATGGCTATATGACTATGCCAGCAAACCTAAACATACTTCAAACGGATGATATCTCTGAAGTAGAAATTACAATTACAGAAGGAAAGTTTCATCAAGTGAAACGGATGTTTCAGGCTGTTAATAAAGAAGTTATTTACTTAAAACGAAAACAAATGGGAAGGCTAAAGCTGGATGATGCTTTAAGAGTAGGATCATATCGTGAATTGTCTAAGGAAGAACTAGGATATTGCCTCAGCTTGAAAAAATAATTGGAGGAGTTTAGGATGACTGAACAACCACATTATTTTATTGCCATTCCGCTTTCGACCCATCTGCAAAATTATTTTTCTATGTTGCAGGAAAATTTAATGGAGCAATTATCATATAAGCAATGGCCTCACAGGCAGGATTTGCATGTTACATTAAAGTTTTTAGGGCCAGTAGCCGATAAAAAATTACAGGCCTTAATACAAGTATTAGAAGAGCTTCATTCTTTTCAAGCGTTTAACACACAGGTAGGTGGCGTTGGAGCATTTGGATCGAAAACGCAACCTAGAGTCCTTTATGCGGATGTAGAACTAACTGATCGTCTCAAAAAATTGCAGGAGCAGGTTGAAAAAGCTGTTGAACAGATTGGCTTTTCTAAGGAAAAGCGTGATTTTGTACCGCATATAACATTAGCAAAAAAATGGACAGGTTCGACTGGAATGGCGAAAACATTAGCTACCGTGAAAGCTACATACACAGAAAAACAGCCTTTTCTTATCGATAAAATAGGGTTGTTTCGTATTTATCCTAAAGAAATGCCTAAATATAAAATCGTTGCTAGCTTTAATGGAATTGGAGGTGAGGATTCTGGCTCAATTAATTAAACTTCAGGATTATATCTCACGCTACGAATGGAATGCATATCGTTATCCTAGTCAATTTATCCGACTGAAGCAGGATAATTGGCAAAAGCTGAATGCACTCTGGTTAAAAAGAGAAGAAATGACCGAAATAGACATACATACAACAGAAGAGATCTCTCGCTCTCCTAAATGGAAGATTTGGAAGAAAAAGGAGCAGGTTGAGGAGCTAAATGTGCAGGATGAAACATCTTCATTACCAAATTCTAAGATAGAGTTAAAGCAATTTTTTCTTGATAGACTCCTACAAATTCAGCTGAAATGGGCAACTTCTACTGTAACTGACCTTTCATTCATCGATAAGTCTTATGCGAGTGATCCAGAAATTAAATATTTTCTTCAGCGATTTCCGGATACTTATTTAATTATGTATTATCCTATCTTTAATATTAAAAAAGCACCAGTAGATGGCGAAATTATCCTGATAAGCCCAATTGGTGTTGAAATCATCTATTTAATGGATGAGGGGATAGGAACTACGATAATGGCTGGTGATGAACGAACTTGGACCGTAACAGATGAAGATGAACAACGTAAGGTTTTAAACCCGCATATTCCTTTGAAGCGAACGGAACAAATTGTCAAGAGCGTTCTTAATTATAATAAGATAGATTTTCCCATACAAAAGACAGTATTATCCAAAACGAATAATATTATTTTTTCAGAGGAGCCGTTTCAAACAAAGATTATTGGTAGACAGCAGTACGAACAGTGGTTTCAGGATAAAAGAACCCTTTCTTCCCCATTAAAAAACAGACAGCTGAAAGTAGCAGAGGCGTTATTAAATCATTGTCAAACAACCTCTGTGAAACGTCCAGAATGGGAAGAAGAGCAAACAACCTTTGAATTTGCCGATGATGAGCTTTGATGTGGTAGGATTGATTACTACATGATAAACTATTCACATATTTGTATTTTTGTATAAATATCGATAAAATGTATTATTGAACGCTAAATTTTGAAAGATGTGAGGAATTTATGGTGGACTGGCTGAAGCGAGTTCTAGGTAACGAGTGGCAAGTGACTCCAGCTGGGGGGTTAACTGGAGACGCTTATCTAGCAACGAAGAACGATCAACGACTGTTTTTGAAAAGAAATTCTTCACCATTTTTAGCTGTACTCTCAGCAGAAGGCATTGTTCCAAAGCTAATTTGGACAAAACGGATGGAAAATGGTGATGTGATAACAGCGCAGGAATGGCTTGAGGGTAGAGAATTAAAACCTGCAGAAATGCAACATACAGATGTTGCTGCATTGCTACGGAAAATTCACCATTCATCAGAGTTATTACACATGCTTATGCGACTGGGGAAAAAACCAGTTACATCAGATGAAAGCTATTTAAATATATTAAAGAGATTAGAATATACAGATTTATTAAAGACAAACGAATACGTACAAAAAGCACTGGTATATTTAAAGAAATTATTACCGATCACAAGAGAACAAAAACTTGTGGTTTGTCATGGTGACTTAAACCACAATAATGTTTTACTTACTGATGAAGGCAACCTCTATCTAATTGATTGGGATAACGCATTGATTGCAGACCCAGTGACGGATTATGGTATGGTTTTGAAATGGTATATTCCAAAAGAGAATTGGGATGAATGGCTGCGGAACTATGGAATTACTAGTGATAATCGTCTAATTGAACGGATGTACTGGTATTTATTACTTGATGCTCTACATTATGTTTGTTGGCATGTTGAAAGAAAAGAAATTAGTAAAGTACATGAAAGATTACAGGATTTAAAAGAATTAAACGATCATATTGTTGCATTTAATTTAAATTAGATTGGTGTATTGCATTTATCCAATTATTCAAGTTATCATTATTGGCAGTAATATGCTGTTCAATATCCTGTGTCTTCTCTCCTTCTTTTCCATAATAATGAATTTCTGGAAGTAACTGCATCAGTTGTTTGTCTGTTACATTTGAGTTATTCATAAGAGATTGTACAATTCGTGTTATTTGCTGATATTCAGAAACATTCCCACAGCAGTCGAGCTTTTGTTCGTCTAAAAGGTCCTTCAGTAATGTTAGTTGATTGTTTACGTTTAATGTCATCCTCGATCACCTCAGATCTTAGTATCGTTCATATTTCTTTTTCTATACTTTTAACTACAGAAAGAGAGGAAGAAAATGCGTCAACGAAATAAACCTTGGGCTGATGATTTTTTGCAGGAAAACTCACATATTGTGATACCAAATTCCTCGTCGCATAAAAATAATTGGCATGAACTCTTTGGTAATCGTAATCCTATTCACGTTGAAATCGGCACTGGAAAGGGCCAATTTATTTCAGAGATGGCTAAACAGTTTCCAGAGATAAACTTTATTGGAATAGAGCTTGCTAAAAGCATTATTGTAACGGCGGCTCAAAAAGTAATACTATCAAAGCAGCCAAACGTTTTGTTAGTAAACGAAGATGCTGCAAATATAATAGACTTGTTTTCAGCAAATGAAGTTGCAACGATTTATTTAAACTTCTCTGATCCATGGCCGAAAAACAGGCATGAAAAGCGAAGATTAACGTACCATACGTTTTTAGAAAAGTATCAGGAGATACTAGATCCATTAGGTGAGATTGTGTTAAAAACAGATAATATGGGGTTATTCGAATATTCATTAATGAGTTTTTCACAATATGGATTTGTACTTTCGGAAGTAAATTTAGATCTGCATTCCATTGATGATCCAACAAATAGAATGACTGAATATGAAGAAAAATTCTCGGCAAAGGGTCAACCGATTTATCGTTGCCGTGCTTCAATTAGCAATAAAAATAGGAACTGAGACAAAATAATGAAGCAACAATAATAAACGAACGATGATTAGGTTGGAATTAATTATCGTTCGTTTTTTGATCAGAATCATTCATTTAGCACCTGAAATAAGCGAGACTCCAGCGGGAACAGCACGAGTCCGAAGATCCACTTGGTAACGTGTTTTTCTTTACCAAGTTAGCTGAGACTGTACCCGGGGAAAGCGCGTATAGTTTCACGGTGCGGTGATGATACTCCTATTGATAACATGATTATTCGTATTTTGAGTAAAGAAGTTGTGTTTTGTCCGATCCTCATAATTATTGTTTAGGAAAATATAAAATTTGCCCATGTGGATCCATATGGGCGTGTTGAGTTGCAGCAGCTCCAGCGCCCAGAAACGAGGGCGACTTCACGAATCACCCTAATCTAAGTCATCATCGGCTCACAAGTTCATCGTGCTTCCTTTATCTCCGTTGACTCGTTCCAGTCACTACCCTTCTATTCGGGCACTTGCTCTTTTGTTCTTGTATGGCGAAAGCACGGACAAAAGAGTTTAATCGAAGAAAAAATGAATAACTGGAAAGGATGAGTCATAGCTACTCTGGAAATAGCGTAGTTGATTGCTCGTCATAAATGAATCGTTCTAATGTCACAAAAAGAAAATAAGATAACGAAACTCCGAGCAAAATAGGCTACTTTGCCTTTGCTTAAATGCTTTATTGTATATAGCATGCTGTGCTGAAATTTTGAAAGCCATTAACGACGCTTTAAGAGATTAGGGACAAGGCAATAGCTTACAATCTGTCATACGATGTCATTTTTTAAAATGATAGCGTTTGCGATTTTGTTCAACGTTTTGCTAAACTAAAACTATAAAAAAGGGGAGATAAGTGGTGGAAAGGCTTAAGGTAGGAAGAGCGACATTAACATGGCTTCAAGGTGGAGTAAATTATTTGGACGGTGGGGCTATGTTTGGTGTAGTACCAAAAGTATTATGGAGTAAGAAATATCCCTATAACAACCAAAACCAGATTGAATTACGAACAGATCCGATTCTAGTAGAAATTGATAATAAAAAATTCTTAATTGATAGCGGTTTGGGCTATCATAAACTAACGGATAAACAGATGCGTAATTTCGGTGTAATGGAGCAATCAAATATAGATGCGTCCTTAGCAGAAATTGGATTATCAGTCGATGATATAGATGCAGTACTAATGACACATCTTCATTTTGATCATGCTTGTGGACTAACAAAGGTAAAAGGAGATTCATATGAACCAGTTTTTAACAATGCAACTATCTATACGTCGAAGCTAGAATGGAATGAAATGAAAAATCCAAATATACGATCTGTGAATACATATTGGAAAAAGAACTGGGAGTCAATAGTTCATCAAGTACAACCGTTTGCAACTGAAATAGAACTCATTCCTGGGTTAAAGATGATTCATACTGGTGGACATAGCGAGGGACATAGTATTATTGTCTTCGAAGACGGCGATTCTTGTTTTATTCATATGGCAGATATTATGCCAACACATGCGCATCAAAATAAATTATGGGCGCTAGCCTATGATGATTATCCGGTTACTTCCGTTCATCAAAAAGAAAAGTGGATGGATATTGGATATGGAAAGCGCGCTTGGTATACGTTTTACCATGACGCATATTACAGAGCCATTAAGTATGACGAAGCAGGTAATGCCGTTGACAAAATAAAACGAAATAGCTAAAAATACACGACACAATCAAAAAAGCTGCACTTATGTTCAGCAGCTTTTTTTGATTAAGTAAGTATCGAGTTGTAACTTGTAGACACCTGTTCTAGGCAGTTTGTACAGAGTCAATAACAGCACCTGTTTCTACATCTACGTAGAATTCATACTGTTTATTTTCCCCATCAAGGTTACGTGTTACACCACCACGATAGGCGCTGTATAGTAGACCGTTTTTCTCTATTTCTTGTGGCTTCATATAGATCCACGAACCACTTATAGGACCTTGTTTTTTAAAGGTTTCTTTCGCTTGCTTTAAAGCTTTCTCCGGGGTTATTTTTTGCATTTGATCAATTTGTTGTTTAGCAATGTACCCTACTGCTACACCTAACCCTGCTGCAAGAACTGCTTTTTTCATACCCATTTCTATTCACCTCTTGCTATTATTTTGAATCTATATCACTAATCTTTACATATGCTAGTATATCGTATTCTAAAAAAAATAGAAAATAATAAAGTGACATGAGCCAATAGTGGAAACAGATAGACAACTTCCGTTATACTATTAATAGTACATAGAAAGCAAAGGGTGGGATTTTACATGAATCAGGAAACGCTAACACTTTTTAAAAATTTAACGGAATTGCAAGGTGCACCAGGCAATGAAAAGCTTGTTCGAGAATTTATGAAACAAGAACTAAGTAAATATGCAGATAATATTGTTCAAGATAACTTAGGTGGTATTTTTGGAGAGAGAAAAGGAGAAGGTCCAACAGTATTGGTAGCAGGTCATATGGATGAAGTAGGCTTTATGGTGACACAAATTACAAAAAATGGAATGATTCGCTTTCAAACATTAGGTGGATGGTGGAGCCAAGTATTACTTGCTCAACGAGTTCAAATTATGACAGATAATGGGCCAATTGTAGGTGTCATTGGATCAATACCACCACATAATCTAACAGATGCACAGCGTAAGCAGCCAATGGAAATAAAGAATATGCTAATTGATATCGGAGCAGATGATAAAGAGGATGCTGAAAAAATTGGAATTAAGCCTGGGCAATCTATAGTGCCGCTAACTCCTTTTACTCCAATGGCGAATGACAAAAAAATTATGGCAAAGGCTTGGGATAATCGTTATGGATGTGGCTTAGCAATCGAATTACTACAAGAGTTACAAGGTCAAACGATACCGAATCATTTATTTTCTGGGGCAACTGTTCAAGAAGAAGTTGGGCTAAGAGGTGCACAAGTAGCCGCAAATATGATTAAACCAGATATTTTCTATGCACTTGATGCTTCACCAGCAAACGATGCTTCTGGAAATAAAGAGGAATTTGGTCAACTGGGAGAAGGGGCATTGTTACGAATTTTTGATCGTTCGATGATCACCCATCAAGGAATGAAAAACTTTTTGCTGGATACAGCGGAAAGCAATAATATTCCATATCAATACTTTATCTCTCAAGGTGGTACGGATGCTGGGCGTGTACATTTAGCAAATAATGGTGTGCCATCAGCCGTTGTTGGGATTTGCTCACGCTACATTCATACGTCAGCATCAATCATTCACGTTGATGACTATGCAGCTGCTAAAGAATTATTAGTAAAGCTAATTAAACAAACGGACCAAAATACATTAGATCAAATTCATCAATCTGTATAATAGTTATAATAAAAAAGGAGATAAAGCATGAATATTACAGTCGGATCAAGCAATCCTGCTAAGCTAAAAGCAGTGACAGAAGTTTTTCCTGAAAGCTATGTAACATCGAAGCGTGTCCAATCTCATGTGGCAGCACAGCCATTTTCCGATGATGAGACTAGACAGGGAGCGATTAATCGTGCCATTGCTTGTGCAGAAGGCTCAAATAATTTTGGAATAGGTCTTGAAGGTGGCGTAATGTATATCGGTGATCAGCTTTATCTTTGTAATTGGGGTGCACTAGTAACTCCTGAAGAAACTGTCTATACAGCTAGTGGTGCTAGAATTATTTTGCCTAAAGAACTTGCAACGGAATTGACAGAAGGTAAAGAGCTTGGCTATTTGATGGACGCGTATGCAAATAAGGAGGACGTAAGTAAAAAGGAAGGTGCAATTGGAGTTTTCACGAATTACCTAATGACTAGACAAGCGATGTTTTCTCATGTAGTAACCTTATTAAGAGGGCAATGGGAATTCCATAAAGCATAAAAACTCTATCCAAACTTTAGGCTGTCGAAACTATCGACAGCCATCTTCATTTGATGACATCCATTCAGACACGAACTATAGACTTGGACTTTCGTCAGTAATGAGCGAGTGATAGGCATGAAGAAAGCTTGCAAGATTTATCCAGCATATAAAACCTTCACTTCAAGCAATACAGTAAAACCACTACCAATATTGGTAAGTGAGGGTTCAACTGCAGTAAATGTCCGATTGGTTCACCTAACAATCAGTGGGTGATAAACCAACCCTCCACTGATTGAAGTTTCACTTTATTCAAATATATAATTAATGACTTCTAAAGCCTGTTCTATCGATTCAACGGTGACATTTGCTTTCGCTGATAACTCCTTTAATGGATGTATTAGGGATTCTGGTCGAATAATAATGGTCGGTTTATTTAACGTTATTGCATAGCTGGCATCCATAGCTGTGTTCCATTGCTTATATTTTTCACCAAATAGAGCGATAACTATATCTGCTTTTTCCATGAGTACTTGCGTCCTGAAATTGTTTATTCGTGATGCGGCTTCATCTTTGTGTACTTTACTGGGCTGTCTTCCTATAATGTCGTCTCCAATATTATCCGAACGTTCATGATTTGTTTGAGGTGCTACAAAGGTTAAAGGAAGTCCTTTGTTCGTTGCTAGCTGTTCTACTTCCTCTCTCCAGTTGTCATGAATTTGCCCCGCTAAATAGACGGTTAGTTCCATTATATCTCCTCCATTGCATGATTTAGTACTATCGTATACAAAAATAAAACAATTGAAAAGAATTTAACAACCGAAGGTAACGTAGCGTGTTTCACTTTCGTTTCTATCCATAGTATGATAGATGGTGTAAAAATAGGAGGAAATAGGAGGAATTATATGAGGATAAAGCTACCTTTTTTAGTGGTGTTTTTATCTATATTAGTTCTTATTACCGGTGGCTGCAGTATGAAGTCTGATCAAGAAGCTATCAAGGAAGCTGAGAAAATTACGAAGGAAACCTTTGAGAATAAAGAAAAAGTACCCTTGAACTATGGGATAGGAAATAAATCATTCTATTTACCAAATGGGATGGAAGTTGTAGATGAAGATGAGAGCAACCTAATTCTAGAGGATAAGAATCAAACCTTTATTGTATTTCATAACACAAATGAAAATGCGAAAAGTACATTAAATTTTGCAGCTGCAACGAAAAAAGATGCGTTAAACGTATCATCTTTTTCTGATTCTAACGGATTTGGATATTTTCGGGTTTTACCTGAGGAAGATAATAAATTTGAATTGCAGGTCGGTGTAGGTGGTGTTAAGGTGACCACATATGTAGATAAAAATGGCCTTGATGAGGATGCAGAGACAATGATGAAAATAGCGAAGTCCATTGCTTTACAATAAAACAACTGTTAATTGAAAAAGAAACGGGATTATTTTAATATAAGTTGAGTATACCATATGTTTGCATATTTACTGTTTTAGGTAAAGGTACGAACTATTTCTTATTGGTATAGTCTCTTTTACAATACACTTACTTGCATATATGTTACATTATGTTGGAAACAAACGATAAACTAGTCTATCATAATTGTGGGAGTTGATATAATGGAAACTTTAGCGTCACAAGAGGAATTTAAAAAATGGATAAAACAAGAAAATGTTATTCTATATTTTACAGCGGGATGGTGTCCTGATTGCACCGTTATCGAACCAGTACTACCAGAAATTGAGGCAGAATTTCCAAGCTTTTCATTCGTAAAAGTAGATAGAGATAAATTTATTGATATATGCCAAGATTATGCGATCTTTGGGATACCAAGTTTTATTGCCTTTAATGACGGAAAAGAAACGGGAAGATTTGTAAGTAAAGATCGTAAAACGAAACAAGAAATTATCGAGTTTCTAAAAGAAGTCAGTGATAAATAAAGTTAGTTAACGTAACCAAAAATTTTAACCTCTTTTGTATAAGCTATCTAGATGATAAAAGGTTGTCTAAGATCGCAGACGTAATTGGAGCATTCTTATAGGAAGAGGGTGTAATACGTCAGGAGGATTCATATGAAAATGACAAGTTTGAAGTTAAAAAAAATTTTGGAAGAGCGATTAGCTAATGAAGCGTATCGCACTTCTTATAATCGAGATAAAGACACATTTCGTATTGAATGGAAAGAATCGAAAAAAGGAATGACCATAACGTTACCAAATGTTGTTGCAAAATACAATCAACGTGGAGAAGTAGCTATTGTTGAGCTTGAGGAACATATTAAAGAAGCATTGCGAATTATGAATGAGGAACATCACTTATCTGGAATGGAAAAACAGATTTATCCAGTGATTCGCTCAACTTCTTTCCCAACCACTACAAAAGCAGAAATTGACCTAGTATATAAAGATCATACGGCTGAGACACGTGTGTTTTATGCATTGGATTTAGGAAAGTCCTATCGATTAATTGACGAAGACTTACTCGATAAAGAAGGCTGGACCAAAGAGCATATCGATGAAATTGCTACATTTAATTTGCGTTCACTACCAGTTGATTATAAAGAAGATCAAGTTGCAGGCAATGATTTTTATTTTATTGCAACACAGGATGGCTATGATGCTAGCAGAATTTTAAATGAAGCATTTTTGGAAGAAATGAAAGCTAATAGTAAAGGTGAACTAGCAATTGCAGTACCTCATCAGGACGTACTAATTATTACAGATGTTCAAAATAAAACAGGCTATGATATTCTGGCACAGATGACTATGAAGTTCTTTGCGGAAGGGAGAATCCCAATCACTTCACTTCCAATGATATATGAAGATAAGACATTGGAGCCAATCTTTATCTTAGCCAAAAACAAACCAGAAAAGAATTAGAAATGGAAAAGGATGATGAACATGAATGTTTTTTACAACTTAAATGGAATTGGTGATGTGCTAATCATCCCTATGGAAGAAGGAGACCGGGAGAAAATAAAAACGGATAGGAATGGTGATGTTGTAAGAATAAAAGATCATTCAGGTAAAGTAATTGGCTATAATATTTTTCATGCGTCACAGCACTTTACTTTTCTTTCAACTGGAAAGATAACGTTAACGGAAGAAAATTTAGCAGAAATGAAACAGTTGTTTCGTCAGCTTAACTTAGATGATGATTTGAATTTTGACTTAAGTCCCAAGTTTGTAATTGGTTATGTAGAAAGTAAGGAGCAACATGAGAATGCTGACAAACTCAGTGTTTGTAAAGTGGACGTTGGTAATGAAACATTACAAATTGTCTGCGGTGCTCCAAACGTGGAAGCTGGACAGAAGGTTGTAGTTGCAAAAGTAGGTGCAATGATGCCAAGTGGAATGAAGATCAAACCGACAGAATTACGAGGTGTTCCTTCGAATGGTATGATATGCTCGCAAAAGGAACTTGGATTACCAAATGCCCCTAAGGAGAAGGGGATATATGTTTTAGAAGATAATTATCAAGTTGGTAATGAATTCGTAATGTAAATAGAGAAAAACAACCTGTGTTAGTACTTAGGTTGTTTTTTTCGATAGATATAAGCAAAAGAGGACAGTCCAAGCCTTAGCTTATTACATAAACCTGCCATGAACGTAATAAAACTGCTACAATAAAGGAATACTAGATTTATAGATATAGAAATGAGTGAATTGAAGTGTGGGATAATTGGAAGAAAAAAATTAAGAGTCTTTTTGCAGATAGTGAAGAGGAAGAAAAACAGCATGAAGAGAGCCGTACAGCTGAGAAAAGTAATCTTGAGGCAAAAATGATGTATCAATATCCTGCGAATAAATCTTTTCGCTTCCCAGTCATTCCTGACAGAGTAGAAGAAAGGACAAGCAGAAAGCAAGTAAGAGAAACAGGAACACTATATAATACGGGGAGAATCACAGGTACAAAAACAGAAGAAAATCGGAATTCGCAAAGAAAAGCAACAAAAGCTAGCCGATTCAATCAGTCTGTAAATGAACAACAGCCAAAAGAAGTACCAGCTTATCAGCGAAAGCGTCAAAGCAGGACAAGTCAACATGTTTCGGTTGAACGACGTGAAAAATCAGAGAAGCAAAATAATCATAATGCGAACAAGGTGTATAAAAAAGATCCAGATATACCGTTTCGCCCAACTGAAGTCCCTTCGCCAATCTACGGTTTTCGGCCAAGACATGAAGAAAAAAAAGTTGAGAATATACCAGCCTACCAAAGAAAGGAAGAAAACAACAGTCGAGAGGAGCAAAAGCTGTTCGATGAAAGTGAGTCAATTGTAGCAGAAGCACCTTTAAAAGAAAAAGAACTGCCTGATGCCGAGGGTGAACAGCGAAATTTATTGCGCGAACAGGATGAGGTTGATGAATCGAATTTTATCGTGCAAGATGACTCCATACAACAAGAGAATCAAGATCATTCATATGACAAAGAGGAATTAGATAGCCGTCCAGAACCTGAGAAACAGATAAAACGATCCGAAAAGCGAAAACAAAATCGCGATAGTGTGAAGACGGTTCCGTTCAATGTTATGATGACACCACGAGATAAAAAGAATTTATTTGAAAAATCAAAGCAAAAACAAAAGCAAGAGGAGAAGATCATAAAAACAACAGCTCCTGAGAAAAATAATAAGGAGCATCGTATACCATACTACCTTCTAAATGATATAGAAAAAGCCGGTGCAGATGACCGAAGGTGGATGGAAGGACAGCAGAAGTTACTTGAACAAACCTTAACACACTTTAATGTACGGGCCAGGGTAGTGAATGCAACACAGGGGCCTTCTGTTACTCGATTTGAGGTGCAACCGGAGTTAGGTGTTAAGGTAAGTAAGGTTAAAAATTTAAGTGATGATTTAAAGCTTAATATGGCCGCAAAGGATATTCGAATTGAAGCTCCTATTCCAGGGAAGAATACGATAGGTATTGAGATTCCAAATCCAAAAGCACAAATGGTTGGCTTACAAGCAATATTTGAAACAGAAGCATTTAGTCGAAGTTTATCGCCATTAACCATTGCATTAGGGTTAAGTATTGAAGGACAACCACTTATTACAAATATTCAAAAGATGCCACATGGATTAATAGCTGGTGCAACAGGTTCAGGAAAAAGTGTATGTATAAACACCATGATAATCAGCTTATTGTATAAGGCGAGTCATGAAGACGTTAAATTTTTATTAATTGACCCTAAAATGGTTGAACTCGCTCCATATAATGGTATTCCTCATTTAGTCTCGCCCGTAATTACAGATGTAAAAGCAGCTACAGCTGCACTGAAATGGGCAGTAGCAGAAATGGAAGACCGTTATGAGAAGTTTGTGCATGAAGGTGTGCGTGATATTGAGCGATACAATCAAAAAATGATTAAGCAGGATCGTAAGCAAGACAAAATGCCATTCATTGTTATTGTTATTGATGAGTTAGCAGATTTAATGATGGTTTCTCCACAAGATGTGGAGGATGCAATTAGCAGAATTGCCCAAAAAGCTAGAGCTTGTGGCATTCATCTACTTCTCGCTACTCAACGTCCATCTGTCGATGTCATTACTGGTTTAATTAAAGCTAATATTCCAACTCGAATTGCATTTAGTGTTTCTTCGCAGGTGGATTCACGAACGATTTTAGATACTAGTGGAGCAGAAAAATTACTAGGAAAAGGCGATATGTTATTTATAGAAAATGGAGCAGGAAAAAGCATTCGTCTTCAAGGTCCCTTTGTTTCAGATGAAGAGATTGAGCGTGTTACAAATCACGTTAGAGGAATCGCAGAACCGAATTATTTGTTTGAGCAAGAACAGTTACTAGAACAAGTTACGATGGATGAAGAGGAGGATGACCTTCTTCAAGATGTTATATTATTTGTGCTAGAGCAAAATGGTGCAAGTACCTCCATGCTGCAGCGTCATTTTAAAATTGGGTATAATCGAGCAGCCAGACTCATTGATACACTTGAACATCGTGGTATAATTTCTGGTCAGAATGGTAGTAAGCCTAGAGAAGTGTTGGTTACTTTGTCACAGGTAGAAGACATGCTATAGGAATGTAAAACTTGTAAGTCTTGTTTCCTATGCGAAATTTTTATATGATTAGATATAGTGATCATATATTTTAAGGAGAAAACGAAATCATGAAGGAAATTGAGCAGAAGTTAAACGGGAAAATAAAACGATTAACAAATAAAACGTTTAAATTTGATGAACGAATTAAAGAAGGCTGGTTCTCTGCCGTCTATTTTCTTAAAACAAAAGAAATTGCGGAGAAGAAATTACCTGATAATCAAGTAACCATGCAATTTTTTCAAAAGTCGGATGCCGTACTATGTGGGACAGATGAAGCAATAGCACTATTACATACCTTTGCGGATCAACCTGAAACATTAGACATACATTCATTAAAGGATGGAGATAAAATTCATCCTTTCGAATCTGTATTAACCGTTTCTGGAGGCTACCATCAATTTGGCTTTTTAGAGGGAATCATTGACGGGATACTTTCCAGAAGAACATCTGTCGCTACGAATGTATACAATGTGGTAAAAGCTGCACGTACTTCTGGTAAGCAAAAACCTGTTATTTTTATGGGGGATCGGGACGATCACTATACGCAGCAAGCTGGGGATGGTTATGCCGCGTTTATTGGAGGATCAACTGCCCAAGCAACACATGCAATGAATGAATGGTGGGGAAAAGAAGGGATGGGGACAATGCCTCATGCACTTATTCAAATGTTTCGAGGCGATATTGTAGCTGCTTGCAAAGCCTACCATGAACTTTTCCCAGAAGATGATTTAGCCGCACTTGTTGATTATAATAATGATGTAATAACGGATTCATTGAAAGTGGCAAGTGAGTTTGGTAAGGAATTAAAATCAGTTCGATTGGATACTTCTCGTACACTTGTAGATAAGTATTTCTTAAGAAATCACCATTTAATGGGGACATTTGATCCAAGAGGAGTAAATCCTGAGTTAATTTTTGCTTTGCGTAATGCATTAGATGAAGAAGGATATTCCCATGTAAAAATAATGGTTAGTGGTGGATTTACAGAAGATCGTATCGTTCAATTTGAAGAACTTGGTGTACCAGTAGATATGTATGGCGTAGGAAGAAGCTTATTAAAGCTTAATATCGGCTTTACCGGAGATAACGTATTACTGAATGGTACGCCTGAAGCAAAAGAAGGTCGACGTTATCGCCCTAACCCACGTTTAGAAAAAGTACCATTTATAGGTGAAAATGGCAAAGAATAATTAGAATGTATTGAAATTCTTGGTTATTATTTTATTCCTCTGAGGGATTTGCTATAATGAAAAAATAGCTGTAAAAAATATATAAATAAAGAGATGATTTTGAATCCTTTTACGTTCAATATGGAGGTTCTTTTATGACAACTTACCATTTTATTGGTATAAAGGGAACAGGAATGAGTGCTCTTGCACAAATTCTTTACGATTCGGGTGAAAATGTGCAGGGATCAGATGTAGAAAAGCGATTTTTTACACAGGAAGCATTGGAGAGTAAAGGCATTCCCATTCTACCTTTTTCAGAAAGCAACATCAAAGAAGATTATACAGTCATTGCAGGAAACGCATTCCCTGATGATCATTTAGAAATAAAGGAAGCAAAGAAACAAGGTGTTACGTTTTATAGATATCATGAGTTTTTAGGTGAGTGGTTAAAACAGTATACAAGCATTGCTGTCACAGGAGCTCATGGAAAGACGTCGACAACGGGACTACTTGCTCACGTGTTAAATAGTTCATTCCCGATATCTTATTTAATTGGAGATGGCACAGGGAAGGGACATGTTGATAGTAAATATTTTGTGTTTGAGGCATGTGAGTATCGTCGTCATTTTTTACGATATGAACCGGACTACGCAATCATGACAAATATTGATTTTGATCATCCGGATTACTTTACTAGTATTGATGACGTATTTGCAGCATTCCAATCAATGGCAGACCAAGTAAAGAAAGGAATAATTGCATGTGGTGATGATGAACAATTACAACAAATCCAAGCAAAAGTTCCGGTCGTATATTATGGATTTGCAGATACGAATGATTTTCAGGCGCAGAATATTGTAGAAACGGATCATGGTACCGAATTTGATGTATTTGTTCGTAATACGTATTATGATACTTTTTCCATACCAATGTACGGAGACCATAATATCTTAAATGCGTTAGCCGTTACGGCAATTTGTCATTATGAAGGCATTGACGCTGAGAGTATCAAACAACTAGCCACTTTCGGTGGGGTAAAACGACGTTTTACTGAAAAGAAAATTGGAAATCAAGTACTTATTGATGATTATGCGCATCATCCAAAAGAAATTACCGCTACCATTGAATCAGCTCGTAAAAAGTATCCGAATAAATCTGTTGTAGCTATTTTTCAACCACATACATTTACAAGAACGAAAACATTTCTACAAGAATTTGCTGACAGTCTTAGTCAAGCAGATCGCGTTTATTTATGTGATATTTTTGGCTCGGCAAGAGAAGAAACTGGTCAGTTAACGATTGAAGATCTTCAAAAATTGATTGATCACAGCGCTATTTTAGAGCTTTCTCATACAGAAGCTTTAAAAAAATACGAAGATAGTGTGTTAATATTTATGGGTGCTGGAGATATACAAAAATTTCAACAAGCCTATGAAGAAACACTTACAATTAAATAATAGAGAAGGAAAAGTGTCTGAGCCATTGGCAACAGGCGCTTTTTTTATAAGTTAAGAAAGTATAAAATCAGTGCAATGACTGCGTTAAGCCAAGTAGTTATTTTGAAATGTTTGATGTATATTGGCAATGCTCCGACGAATTACTTCGCTTTCCGTGGGCACGGCCTCAACTAACTTTGCAAAGAAGAACACGTTGCAAAGTGGATTTTCGGCTCGCGCTAATCCCGCAGGAGTCTACGTAACTCGTCTCCGCTATGAGAAGGTGCAACAATTCTTGTCATAAGTAATAGGTTGACTTTTTTTACAATGGGTAAA
>NZ_BAAACY010000092.1:0-333 GCF_039521925.1 Virgibacillus salarius
TGTTCTTTTTTACTTGAAAGGATGTGCCATCCAAGATACGGATCCGAGAAAAAGGATAATCAGATGGAGACGGTAACGATAACATCTGTTGTTTTTCTGCTAACCGCATAAAAACTTGTTTTAAAAAAGCCACTCCTTTCTCGTCTAATCGTTGATGTAAGGCTTGTTTAGATATGGATATTTCTGATTCACGAGAAAGGGAGGCACAGAGCTGTCCTAGTCCCTCCGTACCAACTTTTTCATGTAAGAAGGCACATATACTTAAGAAATCTTCCGGCATTATCTTCTTCAATCGTTGTACAAAACCTGATTCTCGAGCAACATTGCGAAGTT
>NZ_BAAACY010000092.1:386-667 GCF_039521925.1 Virgibacillus salarius
TTAGCCATACGTAATCCCTCCAAATTATTCCATTTATAATGTCAGAATAACGAATAACTTTTTGGTTTTTAAAATATCCTGCTTAACTTGACGGCTATGGGGCACGGCCTCAGCTAACTTGGCAAAGAAAAACACGTTACCAAGTGGATCTTCGGACTGGTGCTGTTCCCGCCGGAGTCTCGCTTATTTCAGGTGCTAAATGAGTGATTCCAATCAAAAAACGAACGATAAGGTGGTTACCCCCAAAAGTTAGAGTTTATACTATGCAGCTGATTGGCTGG
>NZ_BAAACY010000093.1:0-11247 GCF_039521925.1 Virgibacillus salarius
TGTACCTTGTCTATGACTTCATCAGGAAAATACTATATTTCGATTCTTACAGAGTACGAGAAGGAGATAAAAAGGAAGGAAATTGAAAAAGTTGTTGGCTTAGATTTTTCAATGGATGGGGAATGTTCACTTCTTTCTTACAGTACAAACTAAAAGAACAAGGGAAACAACTTATCAAAATTGATAAATGGTTCCCATCTACCAAAACTTGTTCGAGTTGCGGAAATACCCAACCAATGCCTATAGAAATTAGAACTTACGCTTGTTCGTGTGGGCTAAATCTCGATAGAGATTATAATTCAGCGCTTCATATCAAAAAAGAAGGCATTCGCTTATTAGCAAGTGCCTAATGAAAATATAAACTCTTGGAACAAGAGGGTTAGCTTGGTCCATTTCGTCAGCTACCAAAAGTGGCGATTACCCAAGAAGCCCCACTTCAAGCAACCCGTAAGGGTGGTAAGTGGTGGGAGTAGTTCACAAATAAGATGGTAAGCTAATGCTCTACAGTTATAGGTAAGGTTTTTCCGCGTAGAGAGAGCTTTTATAATCATAAGTTTAAAACAATAACTGATAATCGAAGGGGGATAAGATGACAATTTTAAGAGGAACTAGAATATCAGGGGCGAACAAACGAGCAATTTATACGATGAAAAATAGTTTGTTTAACCATAATAAATATCTATGAAAGAGGTATGATAAAAAGGATAATAGGACAAGGTTAGAAATTAAAGAAAACCCGAACTATAATCCGAGTATGAATATTCGGATAGTAGTTCGGAGGTTTATTTCATATTCCAATGAAAAGACAAAATTGTTATTCGACTATTATGTCTCTATACCAAATTAGTTTTGCACTTTATCTACGATCCTGTAATTTTCATGAGCCACTACCGTATTAGGAAAGCTATGACTAATTTTTTGCAAATTACTTGACGACGAAATATCAACGATAATGCTCCGTTTACAACTTGATGGTAATACTTGTCCCTTAAGAATATAGTTATCTTTTACAAACTCAATAACATCTCCTGGTTTTGCCTTTTTTTTATCTGGTTTAAACATAATTATTCCTCCATTCATTAGATGAAAGCTGCTATTTAAAAAGTCTTGCGAAAGAATCCTTCTTCATTTCGTACTTCTCTCCAGGAGTTAGTTCATATTTTAATCGCTCAATCTGTTGTTTGAGTTTATTAATTTCTTCTGACTGTTGTTCTGCGATTTTTGCTCGCCTAGCTTGTTCTTCTTGTAAAGCTAGTATCGACTTCTCTTGGTTTGCAACATTGGATACTGTCAGTCCAATTGTTTGCATAACTGTCAAGATGTTTTCTTTGTAGCTTCCTTGATCAAATGCTTGCTGTACATCTTCAATGGTGCTTTCTACCCTAATTGGAAAGCTTCTATCTGCTAATCTTTTTTCAATGTCAGTTTTATTATATTGCTGGTACTTGCATTTTTTTATGAATTTCAAAACGTCAATTGCTTCCGGAAGATAATACATGTCATCTTGCTGCTGTGTCTTTGGTACGTACATGTTAAATTCCTCAATCCAGGTTGATGCAGTGTGCTTTGGAACACCGACAATGTGAGACAACCCATTTAGACTAAGCAATTCCATTGTTTTTCACCGTCTTTCTAATATAATCAAAATAGTTAGTTGGCTGTGCTTAGATGGAAGCACACTACTAATAGTAAACAAAGAAGATGGAATGAGTATGTGATAAATGTGGAATAATTGAGGAAAAATGAAAAGCTAAAATGTGGTCCGATAAAGAGGCTGAGACAAAACAATGAAGAAACAATAAAAAACGAACGCTAATTAGTTTAAAATAATTATCTTTTCGCTTTTTGATTATAATCATTCATTTAGCACCTGAAATAAGCGAGACTCCGGCAGGAACAGCACGAGTCCGAAGCTCCTCCTATTGATAACATGATTATTCGTATTTTGAGTAAAGAAGTTGTGTTTTGTCCCAGCCTCAAAATCAATCAACTATTGATTCAATTCATCAATGCATGCTTGAACTAATGTAACTCCTTGGCTCATTGAAGGGCCACCACCAAAAGCAGCAGCTACACAAATCGCATCGAGAATTTCATCTTCTGTGCAACCTTGGTCTAAGCAACCTTTAGTATGATAAATAATACAATATTCATCTTGGGCATGGATGCTAATACCTAGCGCCATTAATTGCTTCATTTTTTTAGATAATGCACCTTCTGAGAAGCATGCTTCTGTAAAGGATGTATACGTCTTCGTAAATTCAGGCATTTTTTCGGTGAATTTCCCAACACCTTCTTTGTATTCAATTAATTTAGTCTTAATAGAATCCATTCTCTCCAACTCCATTTCGTTAGATTTAATCATGATGGTAGTATGAGCCAAATACGTAAAGATAAACCAAAATATAATGAAAGGAAGAAACTTCCTTCTACTTCGATCTAGTTGCTCAATTAATGCTGAAAGAATAAATGCAGTGATGATATTATAACGATTGGTTCGCTCTTTATATAAGCTATTTTATTGAACAGACCCCTCATTTAGGTTAGTATTCATTTGACTTTCACTGAATTTTTATAATATACTTTATTCAACAAAGTTGAATGAAATGAAACTTGGTCTAATATAGATATAATGAATGATCTTTTAACCTATAATTATGAAAGCGCATACTTTTTGTGCACTGAAATGATCAGGATGGCATACAGTGATAATAATAACCTTATCGTAAGTAGGTTCTATAAAAATCCATTTAAAAATTGGAGGGGGAAGCATGTGTCAGTATCCTAAACATGTCCAGTTAAAAGAGGTTGGTCCTAGGGACGGATTGCAAAATGAAAATGTATTTATTGATACCGATGATAAGATAAAATGGATCAACATGCTATCTGAATCTGGTGTGCAGGAAATAGAATATTCATCCTTTGTACATCCTAAGTGGATTCCTGCCTTGGCAGATGCGCGTGACGTTGGAAGAAGGATAAAGCGAAATCCAAATGTGTCCTACTCTGCACTAGTTCCTAATTTAAAAGGTTTAGAGCATGCGCTGGAAACAGGAATTGATGCAGCTTCCGTCTTTATGTCAGCTAGCGAAACACATAATCAAAAGAATATTAATAAATCAATAGATGAAACCTACCCAGTCTTGAAAAAAGTTATTCAAGAGGCAAAGACTGCTGGGAAATTCGTAACCGGTTATATATCTACCGTTTTTGATTGTCCATATGAAGGAAGAATTTCTCCAGAACAAGCGGTCGCAGTTTGTGATCAATTATTTGATTATGGTGTTGATTCGATTTCGTTAGGAGATACGATTGGCTCTGCAGTTCCAAGTCAAGTAGAAGCATTATTAGATCACGTCTTATCTCGTTATTCTCAAGAAAAAATTATTATGCACTTTCATGATACTAGAGGAATGGCAATCGCAAATATCATGACATCAATCCAATATGGAATTACTCGCTTTGATAGCTCTGTTGGTGGATTAGGGGGTTGTCCGTATGCAAAAGGCGCAGCTGGTAATGTCGCTACGAATGATGTCCTTTATTTGCTACATGGGTTAGGAATTGAAACTGGAATAAAAGAAGAAAAAATTCAACAAGCAGCTTTATATATTCAAGATAAATTAGGCAAGAGACTTCCTAGTAAAGCACTCGCTTACCAATTGAGTAATTTCAAGAAGACCGTGTAAAGTAAGAACAAGGGCAAAACAAAAGAAATTCTGATAAAATCCCTAAACTACTATAACGCTAATAAAATATTCTTGAATAGTAGTTTGGAGTTTTATCGTGAAATGGTAAACATTCCTATCGAGATAAAATCGTTAGTCAATCTGAACAAAACATATGAGTGGCTCTGAAGCTTCACGTTGCTAAATAAAATATGAGTAGCAGTGTTAGCTGAGCCCACAAAAGAACCCTATAACTTAAATTGTGATGAAAGAAAAATTTATGGCGCATATAACTGGCAGTAATACCCCCACTTCAGCAATAAAGTGAAATCAATAGTGGTAAGTGGGGGATAAACAAACACACTTTCACTTAATCGCCTTTCGATATTTAAATTCGCCCCCCTATGATATTTTATTTAGGTTTATTTGCTTACTAACGATACTAGACCCTTACCTCCTATGACCTCACTGGTTGTCACAGTCTTGATCCGAGTCATTTCCTTTGTGTTGGTTAGAACTAAAGGAATGATCGTACTACTTGCTTGTTCCTCAACTATATCAAAATCGATTAACTTACCTCCAGCGGAAACATTATCACCTTCTTTCACATAGAAAGTGAATCCTTTCCCCTTTAGTTGAACTGCTTCTAGACCAATATGAATCAATAGTTCAACACCGTTATCTGTACGCATCCCAAGAGCATGCTTAGTAAGGAAGACCTGAATGATTCTCCCATTAACTGGAGATAAAATAATTCCATTTTTTTTGGGTTAAAAGCAATCCCATCACCCATTATTTTTCGGGAAATACAGGATCAGGTACTTCTTCTAAACCAATTACATTTCCGTCTACCGGTGCATAAAGATTGATATTTTGAGGCGCTACTTTATTCTTACAGTTTTTTTAACAGTGTTTTCCCCATCCTTGCTTAAGTTATCGTAAAAAATAGTGTTTAGGTACTTGACCTTCTTTCAATTCTACTATACTATGTTTATATAAATAATGCAAACGTTTGCACTAATGATGCATGGAGCATTTCAGTTCAGATCAGTATGTATAATTACTATATTCATGGAATGAAAGTGTTTACATTCATCTCCTTTGCTATCTTTTTATAAGGAAAATGAATAGGTTTATTTACGAAAACGTTTGCATCAAAATTGGGATGCTAAAGAAATTTGAGGAGGGAAAACAGCATGAAGAACATGTTTTCATTTGATTTCTGGCAAAAGCTTGGAAAAGCATTGTTAGTCGTTGTTGCGGTTATGCCTGCTGCTGGAATCATGATTTCATTAGGGAAAGTAATCGGCATGACAATGAACGATTTTTCATTTTTGCTAGTGATTGGCCGAGTAATGGAAGATATCGGGTGGGCAATTATTAATAACTTGCATATTTTATTTGCGGTAGCCATTGGTGGCTCATGGGCTAAGGAAAAAGCTGGCGGAGCCTTTGCAGCATTACTAGCGTTTATTTTGATAAACCGAATTACTGGTGTGGTATTTGGAGTAACTAGTGATATGTTCACTGAACCCAGAGCAACAGTAAATTCTTTATTTGGAAGTGAATTAATCATTGATAATTATTTTACTTCTATATTAGGTGCACCCGCGCTTAATATGGGAGTATTTATTGGGATTATTTCTGGATTTGTAGGTGCAACGATTTATAACAAATATTATAATTTCAACCGCTTACCACAAGCTCTCTCATTCTTTAATGGAAAACGCTTTGTACCCTTTGTCGTTATTCTTTGGTCTGTAATTATTGCACTCATTATGTCTGTTTTATGGCCATTTATTCAGGGGGTAATTAATGAATTTGGTATCTGGTTGGCGAATTCAAAGGATTCAGCACCATTTCTAGCACCTTTCGCTTTTGGAATGCTGGAGCGTTTGCTTTTACCGTTTGGATTACATCATATGTTGACAGTACCGATTAATTATACAGAGCTAGGTGGAACCTACACGATTATGACAGGTGCATCTGTAGGAGAAGTAGTTGCAGGTCAGGATCCACTTTGGCTTGCTTGGGTTTCAGATTTAGTAAACCTGCAAGCAGCTGGAGATATGCAAGCATACAACAGTTTATTACAAGAAGTGACACCGGCAAGGTTTAAGATGGGGCAAATGATTTTATCAAGTGCCGTTTTAATTGGTGCTGCACTTGCAATGTATCGTAATGTGGATAAAGATAAGCTAACAAAATATAAATCAATGTTTTTCTCTGCAGGACTAGCTGTATTTATTACTGGTGTAACGGAGCCGATTGAATTCATGTTTATGTTCGCAGCACCTTTATTGTATTTTGTATATGCGGTAATTGCTGGTTTAAGCTTTGCGATGGTTGATTTAATTGATTTGAGACTACACTCGTTTGGACTAGTTGAATTAGCCACACGACTACCGATGGCAATAAACGCTGGTCTTGTTGGAGATATCATTAACTTTGTCATTACCTGTATCGTTTTCTTTGTAATTAGCTATTTCTTATTTAACTTTATTATTCAGAAGATGAATCTTCCCACTCCTGGACGTGCTGGAAATTACTCAGATGATGATACGACTGTTGAAAAAGATAAGGAAAAACAAAATTCTTCTATTCATAAATCAGCTGGAGATAACGAAATTGCAGAAATTATTCGGTTGCTTGGTGGTCAGGAAAATATTCTCGAAGTTGATGCATGTATGACTAGATTACGTGTATCGGTTAAGGATGTAGCTGATGTAGCGTCAGAAACGGATTGGAAAAAGACTGGAGCTATGGGGCTAGTGAAAAAAGATTCAGGCGTTCAAGCAATATATGGTCCAAAAGCCGACGTTCTAAAGTCAAAAGTACAGGATTATTTGGAGGATAACCAATGAAGCTATTGACACTTAACTGTCATTCTTGGCAGGAGGCGGATCAATGGAAAAAGCTGGACATACTTGCCGCTGTAATTCATGAGCAATCCTATGATGTAGTCGCTTTACAGGAAGTAAGTCAATCGATCACTGCAGAAATGGTTAAAGGTAAGTTAAAAGCTAATAATTTCGGGTTTTTGCTTGTGCAAAAGCTGAAGGAATTAGGATCGATGTATGACTATGAATGGGATATTTCACATATTGGTTATGAGTGTTTCGAGGAAGGGGTAGCTTTGTTAACAAAGCACCCTGTTCTCCAGCGTGAATCATTCTTTGTCAGTTGCAGTCAAGATACATCTTATTGGAAAACACGTAAAGTAGTTGGAATGACGGTTAATTATAAAGGTATATCAACTGCATTTTACGCTTGTCATTTAGGCTGGTGGCAGGATGAAGAGGAGCCTTTTCGTTCCCAAATGGATCGGTTAGTTGCACGAATTAATCAAGAAAGACCACATTTTTTAATGGGTGACTTTAATAATCCGGCGGGGATTGCTGGTGAAGGGTATGATTATGTTCAGGACTTTGGCTATTTTGATACGTATCAACTAGCTAAACATAAGGATTCTGGTGTAACGGTTCTAGGTGAGATTGCAGGCTGGGAAAATCATTCAGATAAGAAGCGAATTGATTTTATTTTTTCCTCTAAAAAGGTAGAAATTCTTACGTCGAGAGTTATTTTGAATGGTATTAATAAACCAGTGGTATCCGATCATTTTGCAATCGAGGTCAATGTAGCTGATTGGTAGACTACATTATATGTTAACAATTGAACAATGAAGGAGTATACAATGATGAAAAAAGTATGGTGGAAAGAAGCGGTTGCCTATCAAGTATATCCTCGTAGCTTTATGGATGCTGATGGGGATGGAATTGGAGACATTCAAGGTGTTATTTCCAAATTAGATTATTTAGAGGGATTGGGTATTGATGTGATTTGGCTTAGTCCTGTCTATCAATCACCAAATGATGACAATGGTTATGATATTAGTGACTATCAAGCGATTATGTCTGAATTCGGTACAATGAATGACTTTGACCAGTTATTAGAAGAAGTTCATCAGCGGGGAATGAAATTGATTATGGATCTAGTAATCAATCATACATCTGATGAACATCCGTGGTTTATAGAATCTAGGTCTTCAAAAAATAATCCCTATCGTGATTATTATATTTGGCAAGAAGGTAAAAATGGAACCGAGCCAAATAACTGGGAATCTATATTTGGTGGTTCTGCTTGGGAGTATGACGACAGAACAGAAAGTTATTATTTGCATGTCTTTTCTCGGAAACAGCCAGATCTGAATTGGGAAAATCCAGCAGTACGCCAATCGTTGTATAGCATGGTTAATTGGTGGCTTGATAAAGGTATTGATGGTTTTCGTGTTGATGCGATATCCCATATCAAAAAAGTACCTGGTTTCCCAGATATGCCAAATCCAGATAACAGAAAATATGTTCCGTCATTTGCAGGTCATATGAATCGAGAAGGAATTCATGTATTTTTACAAGAATTAAAAAATGAAACCTTTGATCAATATGACATTATGACTGTTGGAGAAGCGAATGGCGTCACGATGGAGGACGCTGCACTTTGGGTTGGCGAAGAGAAGGGTAAATTTAATATGGTCTTCCAATTTGAACACTTGGATCTTTGGGGGAAAAGTATTACTGGTGGATTAGACATCCATGCCTTAAAAGAAACATTAACTAAATGGCAAAAGGGGCTTGAGGGAGTCGGCTGGAATGCATTATTCCTCGAAAACCATGATCAGACTCGTTCCGTTTCGAGTTGGGGGAATGATGATGAATATTGGAAGGTTTCGGCAAAGGGATTAGCTACGCTATATTTTCTTATGCAGGGTACACCATTTATTTATCAGGGACAGGAAATAGGGATGACAAATGTTCAATTTCCAGCGATTGAAGATTATAACGATGTGGCTATGAAAAATCTGTATGCTGAAGAAATTGAAAAAGGCACAAGTCATCAAGAAATCATGGAGATCATTTGGGAAAAAGGAAGAGATAATTCGAGAACGCCTATGCAGTGGAATGGCAAGGAAAATGCTGGTTTTACAACAGGACAACCTTGGATGAAGGTCAATCCGAATTATAGAAGAATCAATGTTTCCGATCAACTGGCTGATCCAACATCCATTTACCATTATTACAAACAATTGATACACATTAGGAAGCAATATTCTGCATTTATTTATGGAAGTTACAACCTGGTCTTAGCAGATCATGATCAGGTGTATGGCTATACCAGAACGGATGGAGATCAGCAAATGTTAATTCTTGTGAATTTATTTGAAGAAGAAGCTGATGTCAACGTGACAGAAACTCTGATAGTTTCATCAGCAAAGTTGTTAATCAGCAATTACGATGTAGAGAACGAAGAGCAACTGAAGAATATGGTTTTAAAACCATATGAAGCAAGAGTTTATCGCCTATATAATTGGCAGTAATATCTCCACTTCAAGCAATAAAGTGAAAACAATATGAATAAGTGAGTGATCGACTGCCACTGCCAGTAAATGTCCGAATGGTTCAAAGGGATTTAGGTCATATCTTTGTGGTACTAACATCAGTGGAGGAACAAAAATCCCCCATTTTACTTTATACGTCTTTCAGTAAGTAACATCACCCTCTAAACCATTCAGCAAACGATTCATCAACTCGGTGATCAAGGAGACTTTGACGTTTCTTCTCAGGAAGGAGACTTGCCTCCATCTATACAATAGGTTGTGGCCAGTCTCCTCTTCCTTTTCCTATTAAATAAAATATGCTACTACTAAGTACAAAGCTGCTGCAATACCTACGCCTATGGATACAATTTTTAATTTATACTGTGCATATTCGACAAGAGGAACTTCTAGAATAGATGCCGTTGTAATGGTAGTGTCGCCTAGCGGAGAGGTCATTGCTCCAAATGAACCGCTTGCAAATACGGCACCAACTGTCATCGGTAATGAAGCTCCTGTTGAAGTTGCCAGAGCAATCCCCAGTGGCATAAATATTCCCCATGTTCCAAAGGATGAACCTAGGAAATAGCTGACAGCTGAACCTACTAAAAAAACAATAGCTGGAATAGTAAATGCAGGAAGAAAACTGCCAATTGTCGCCTCGATAAATTTGGAAAACCCAAGGTCTTCTGCAACAAAAGATAAGGACCATACTAGTACCAGAAGAATAATTGCCTCCATGAGTTGGTTTCCACCATCATAAAAGTGGTAAATGGTTTCACTTAGTTTTTGGTCCCTTAACATATAGAAAATAAACGTGATGATGAGTGTAATAAATACGGCAAGTAAGATAACAAAGGTAGCATCCGCTTTTGCAAAGGCATTAAATATTCCGGTAGCTCCTTTTTCTACGCCGTTTTGCCATAATAAAAATAAGGTTAGACCAAGCAATAAAAACAAAGGAACAATTAAATTCCAAGGCTGCGCTTTCACCATGGATAGCTCTTTTTTAATTCCTATGCGGTGATGTTCATCTGTCTGTTGCATGTTTTGATCTTTGTTGGTTTGCTTTTTGCTGGGCTTGGACCAGAATGTCCTAATTAGTCCAATGATCAGCATTACAATTGCAAAAAAGTTAAATGGAATACTGTACAAAAATACTTGATAGGCATCTGCTTCCAGATTATGTTTTTGAATTCCCCCTTCAATAAGGGAAACCATGAAACCGACGAAAGCAGTGGCAGCTGGTAATAATACGATAACGGAACTGGTGGATACATCCATCGTGAACCCTACTTTCCAGTGAGACATGTTCACCTTTTTAAGTAAGGATTTTACCACGGGTCCAATCATCATTATTCGAAACATCGGCATCATAAATGTAAAAGGTAGGGTCAACCAGATGACAACTAGAAGTCCTCGTTCGGATTGAATTTTGTCACCAACCCACTCAGAAAATCCTTTAACTCCTCCAGAAATTTGCATCATACC
This sequence comes from Virgibacillus salarius, assembly GCF_039521925.1. Taxonomy (NCBI): domain Bacteria; kingdom Bacillati; phylum Bacillota; class Bacilli; order Caryophanales; family Bacillaceae; genus Virgibacillus; species Virgibacillus salarius. The sequence continues at coordinate 10,531 of NZ_BAAACY010000093.1, forward strand.
AATCAATCCGCCAAATAAATATAAAAAGGCGATAATATTAATATTCCCTGGATCTGCCAATGTCGTTATGAGATAGTTTACGGCTTCTTTTGTTCCGTTTAATACGCTGAATTCTAACAGAAAAGCACCTACAAGGAGTCCCAGCACTAGTCCAGGAAGAAGTCTTTTTTGCCATATAGCTAAAGCAATAACAATAGTAAAGGGAATGAGGGAGAACCAGGTGTGATCCATCGTACAGCCTCCTCTAAATGGATGGTTTGATATCTAGTATAAGGTTGAAAAAATGAATAAAAGCTATAATTACCATTTGTAAAAAGTCGATTTTTCATACGTAGCTTTTGCAGAAAGACATAATCACTACATGCTTCCTCATAATAGGTGAATCTGTTGATTATTAGATGTCAATAAAGCTATTAGAAAGGGTGAAATGGACAGCAGTTATTAAATAGTGTGAGGAATCTTTTGCTATTTTTTAATAGAATTGCTATGATAGTTTTAATTATTTAAATAATTACATAATATTCTTATCTAGAGAGGTCGAGGGACTAGCCTGAAGACACCTCAGCAACCTGTTTTATAAATAAGGTGCTACTTCTAGCAAGTTTTATAAACTTGAAAGATGAGAAGGTGACGATGTATGTATACAAAAGGGGCTGGGACATAACTAGCCCTTATGAAGTTAAAAAAGATTCCAGTTATCAAAAAATGATAGCTGGA
>NZ_BAAACY010000094.1:0-10675 GCF_039521925.1 Virgibacillus salarius
TGAAAATCGTTATCCGTGAGTATAAAAGCAGCTGTGTTACTTCATGCTAGCGTTGTAGAGCCTGATAATAATAATAGCGAAGGCCGGCCACTTCAACTCCTGTGGGAAATGTTTGACCTGAAGATCCACTTTTTTGAGCGAGTTTTGCTAAAAAAGTTAGCTGAAGGACAAACCCCACGGAAAGGGAAGTGGGCAGCCGGAGTGGTGGTCAAGCAGTAGCTATTATTCCATAATAGCTACTAGAGGAAGCGTAAATCTGAGCATTTAGTGATAAGGACTGAGCGAATTTTGCTCAGTTTTTCTTACAGTAAAGCCTGCGGAAACAGCTCAATTCGAAAATCTTCGCTTCTAAGCGTATTGTGGTTAGCAGCATTCGTTGAGGCTGTGTCCGCAGTAAGAGTCCATATGGAAAGATGAACTTATTATTAGTTAATTTTAGATATACTACGTTTAATAATCCAGTCGATAGCTAGATTAGCTTGCCATATTAAATAGCTCTAGCAATTGATTCGATGCATCTGAGTAAGCTGAGTCCATAATGTTTTCTTTAATTCCTTCAATTAGCTCTACAGCTCCTGGTTGTGTAACGGTAAGAATTTTTACATCACCATTGAACATCTCATTCATCTTATTTTTGGCTTGCTGCAAGTTATCATTAGGATTCTTTTCATTATTATTTTCTACTTCTTCGGTTTCTCCTTTTGAGGATAAGCCTTCTGTACCACTTAAAAGGTCTTTTTGCATATCATCATATTGATGACTAGTCGTTTGTTCGTTATTTCTAGCTAGGATAACTGAATCATCAACAACAAATACCTTAATTCCAGTTATTCCTTCGCTCTTTAAAATAGATTCAAAAAATGAAGAAACACCACCTTCATGAATACCAGAGCTTCCGATCGAACTATATAAATTTTGCCCCATGCCGCTATAGGTAGTTCCTTTTTTATTCGTGGTCCGTGTTTTATCACTTGTCTCACTAGGTATTATATTTGGATTATTTAAGTTTTCCTGATTGGCATGATCGGATACGTTGGCCATATTCATGTCATTCGTATGTTCATCTTCCATCGCACTGTTATCGTTTGCAGTACAAGCAGTAAGTAATGCTGTGATTAGAACTGTGATCAGCAATATTGATAGTTTCCATTTTCTTAACATAAAAGCTTCCCTCCATAATAAATGATTTATAAGTATTATGTCCTGAAATTTTTTATGTATGAGTGGTTATTTTTGGTGACATAATAAGGTCAACTTATAAGGAGGTGAGTCTTTTGGCAGAAGATAATAATAAGGAAAAGATTGATCAAGAGAGTTTATCTCGTAGAAAGTTTCTTAGAAACTCAGGTTTTGCCGTCGGGGGTCTAGCTGTTGGTGGTGTATTAGGCAGTGTTATCCCATGGGGAACCGATGAAAAAGAGCCACAACAGGCTGCTAATGAAACAAAAAATTACAATCATGCGTTAATGAATTTTAATCAAGTAGAATTTCAAACTGTTGAAGCGGCAACAGAACGCATTTTTCCAGAAGATGAAAATGGCCCAGGAGCTCAAGCGTTAGGAGTGGCATTTTATATTGATCATCAATTGGCAGGCTCTTATGGCTTCAACGCAAGGGATTATATGAATCCTCCTTTCTTTCATGGTGAAAAAACCCAAGGTTATCAAGGTAGATTGAAAAGAAGAGAAATTTTCAAGATTGGTATTCGTGAAATGCAAAACTATAGTCATTCGAAATATAAAAAGGGCTTCACGGATTTAACTGCTGATGAACAGGATACGGTGCTAGCAGATTTTGCCGATGATAAGGTGAATATTACGACTGTTTCAGCAAGTGGGTTCTTCAATCTTCTAAGGAGTATGACGTTAGAAGGAGTGTATAGTGATCCTTTATATGGTGGAAATAAAGATATGCAAGGTTGGAAATTAAGAGATTATCCTGGCGATCAAATGAACTATACCCAGGTAATCGAGAGTGAAGAATTTCAGCAAATTGAACCTAGGAGTCTTCGAGACCATATGCAGTAATTAAAATGGTATGAGGTGATATGATGACTAAAAAACTACCAAAGACAGATGTAGTAATTGTTGGTGTCGGTTGGGGTGGAGGTATTATTGCTTCAGAACTGACAAAACAAGGATTGAAAGTGGTTGGGTTGGAGAAAGGACAGGAAAGAGAAACCGAAGACTATTATATGGCTCATGATGAATTGCGCTATGCAGTTCGTTATGAGTTGATGCAGGATCTTTCTAAAGAAACGATAACATTTAGAGGTAATGAGAAAATGCGAGCATTACCAATGCGTCAGTATGGCTCATTTTTATTCGGAGATGGTGTTGGTGGTGCTGGTGTTCATTGGAATGGACAAACTTTTCGATTTTTGCCGTATGACTTCGAAATACGAAGTAAAACAATTGAACGATATGGGAAAGGTAAGATACCAGCTGATATGACGATTCAGGATTGGGGAATTACCTATGATGAAATCGAGCCATACTATGACAAGTTTGAAAAAATGGCTGGTATTTCAGGAGAGGAAAATCCGTTAGGGGGTAAACGCTCGGATAAGTATCCTACCGGGCCAATGCTACATTCTCCGCAAATGAAAATGTTTAAAGAAGCAACAGAAAAGCTAAAATATCATCCGTATACGATCCCTTCTGCCAATTTATCAGAACCGTATAAAAATCCAGATGGTATAAGTAGAGCCGCTTGTCAGTATTGCGCATTTTGTGAACGCTTTGGTTGTGAATATGGAGCAAAAGCTGATCCGGTTGTTACGGTTATACCGGTAGCTAAAAATACGGGTAAATTTGACTTAAGAACCCATTCTTGGGTGAGAAGAGTTTTACATAAGGATGGGAAGGCAACTGGTGTACTATATACAGATTTAACTACCGGTGAAGAAATAGAACAACCAGCTGATATGGTAGTATTAACAAGCTACGTATTTAATAATGTAAAACTCTTACTGAATTCAAAAATTGGTCGCCCGTATGATCCTGCTAGTGGTAAAGGAGTTATCGGAAAAAATTATGCTTATCAGATCATTAAAGGTGCAGCAACAGGGTTTTTCGAAAACAAGAAATTTAATAATTTCGCTGGAGCAGGCGCCTTAGGAATGGTTATCGACGACTTTAATGGGGATAATTTCGACCATTCAAATGTGAATTTTTTACATGGTGGTTATTTGTCTCTAACACAGACTGGAAAAAGACCGATTCAGACCAATCCAATTCCTTCTGATTCAGCAACATGGGGTAAGGAATTTAAGCAAAACTCATTAAAATATATTAATAGGACGTTGTCCATTGGTGCCATGGGTGCCAGCTTACCATATAAACAGCATTATTTGGACTTAGATCCAATGTATAAAGATGCTTTTGGTGACCCCTTAATTCGCATGACTTATGGATTTAGAGACCAAGATAAAGAACTTGCTAAGTTTACCGCAACAAAAGCAAAGGAAATTCTGCAAGAGATGGGTGCTGATAAAATCGATGCGATGGATGAATTGGGACCCTATGATATTACTACCTATCAGTCAACGCATAATACCGGAGGTGCAATTATGGGAGCAGATCCGGAAACATCAGCGGTTAATAATTATTCGCAGATGTGGGATATGGAGAATCTGTTCGTTGTAGGAGCTTCCTCTTTTCCACATAATAGCGGTTATAATCCTACTGATACCGTTGGTGCGTTAGCATATCGTGCTGCAGAAGGAGTGGTTAAATACAGTAAGGATGGTGGACTTCTTACATCTTAATGGGTTGGTTTGATTAGGAAAGAAGGTGCTGTAATTGCTTACAAATATAGGTATACCAGGTTTGATTATTATTCTAATCATTACATTAATTATATTTGGTCCAAGAAAGTTACCTGAGATTGGATCGGCATTAGGAAAGACGTTATCGGAATTTAAAAAGACTACCAGTGACATTATGAGTGATGATGAACAAGCTGAAACCACAAGGCCAAAAGATGTGACAGCAGCAAAAATGAAGAGATCTGACTAAATTGCAAAACGCCCAATTAACAACTATCTTGCTTGCATTTGAAAAAGGATATGAAATTTTTCAATAAGAAAAGGTTGGCTATTCAGAGTAATGGACAACCTTTTTCTTGTTGTCTAGGAAATTAGTCCATGTGATTAAATATGGGAGTGTTGAGCTAGCATCCAGCTCCAGCCAGAAGTCAGGCGACTTCACGAATAGTCCTAATCTAAGCCATTATCGGCTCATAAGCTCACCGTGATTTCTATATCTCCGTTGACTCGCTCTAGGCAACGTTTCTAATCGGGGGCTTGCGCTCTTGTTTTATATATAATATCTCTTGTTATACTTCGTCTAGTTGTGGTTTATTATAGCTATTAGAATAGGCGAATTGATTTTCCAAAACTGATCAAATTCTTAAGGATTTCTAGCTTACTTCTTGATAGTTTCATCAACATCTGATATTATAAATAAGTCTGAAATGAATTAATCGCTCGTTTTGAAGCAATTAGGTAAAGTTTGGAGGGAAAATCATGCGCGTTAACATTACTTTAGCTTGTACTGAAACAGGAGATCGTAATTATATTACTACGAAAAACAAACGTACTAATCCTGAACGTATTGAGCTTATGAAATATTGTCCACGTCTTAAAAAACACACTCTACATCGTGAAACAAAATAAATGATTAAAAATAAAACCTTTATCAGCTGATAAGGGTTTTATTTTTAATCATTTGCTGTACTTATTAACTCAAACGGGGGTAATTGATTTGAATAAAGCTCACATTCGGTCAGCAAAGCTTCAGATGCTTAAAGAATTAAATCCAGTAAAGAAACGCGAAATTGAGAATAGCTTATATGCACGACTTATAGCTTCATCGCTCTGGAAAAACGCCAGGGTAATTGGACTAACGGTCTCGCAAGCGTTTGAATGGGATACGAGAAACATTATTGAAACAGCCTGGAGGCAGCAGAAACAAGTTTGTGTACCGAAGTGTTCTCCAGCTGATAAAACGTTAACATTTTATCAAATTAGTTCCTTTGATCAGTTAGAGGTTGTCTATTATGGATTGCTTGAACCTAAGCCAGATGAAACGAAACAAATAGATATAACTGCGATTGAATTGCTATTTGTACCAGGGCTTGTCTTTGATAGGAAAGGTTACCGAATTGGTTTTGGCGGAGGTTACTATGATCGATTTTTAATGAACTATTCCAATCATACGGTTGCACTGTTACATAGTAGTCAATTAGTAGACGCTATACCAAAGGAATCATTTGATATTCCGGTAGACCACTTAATTACAGAAGATACATGGATAAGCAGTTATGACAGAAGAAGGATCGATGAATGAGAGTAGATACATTTGTCAACAATTATTTCGTCCAATACATGAAAATGGACAGAGGCGAATAGAGAATTATACCGTACTTGTTGTTGGGCTAGGGGTGCTTGGTAGTAAACTTTGCAATCATTTGATAGGGTAGGTGCTATCTCACCTGCAGTAGAACAAGTAGCCGCTTTTTAGCTTATTGGTCTATGAAGTATGTTACTGGTAATCACAACTCATTACGAAAAATATCTGGGATAATCTACAACATGATGTGAAATTAGCTTTCAGATCAAATTGTCCAACCTGTCAAAAAAGATTATCCAGCTCTAAAATCAGAAGCGATTGTAAATGAAACGGTTCTCTGCGGTAGAAATATGATTCAAATTAGCTTCATGATTTCATACTGGAAGCTTTAGAAAAAAAGCTAGATCATTTTTTAGATAATGTTACAAGAACGCCTTTTTTTACGCGTAGCTATACAGGAGGATATTCTTTTCACTATTTTCCCAGATGCCCGTATTCTGATAAAAGGGAGTTGCAACAAGCGTCAGGAACATACGTGGTTTGAACAATATATAGTATCGTACATGCATAAAAATAATCAGGTAGATGAAAACTAGAAGTACCATGATAAAAAGAGGTGTATTTATGCGTATTCTGTTTTTATTTGCCGGAATGATAACTGCGGCGAGCTTGCTTTATAAATGGCGCTATCGGATTATGAATACATTATTGGCTATTGGATTTTTAAGAAAAGTTGTGGTAAGTTTATCCATGAACGTGCCAGCAGTTCGTTCGAAAATTATACCGACAATGTTCCAGAAAAATACATCAAATTCTTAATCGGTGAAGAAGTTGTGAATTTTGCAGCTTCTTTTATCATGATAAAAGAAAAATGATGAGGGATTTGGTATGATGGAAGTCTAAGGGGAGGTCGAGGATGTACATAGATAACCAATATAATATATATCAAATCGCTTATCATTACGTAAAGACTTATCAATATGACGTGCTATTTGTAAGTGATCAGGAAGATGAAATATGGCTAGAGAAAAAAGAAGGGAAAAAATCTACAGTCATTCGCTTCCTAGGTCGTGGGTTTGATTGGAAGAACTATTTAAAAAAGGATATTGCAGTTGTTTTTCAAAAAGTTAAAGCAATGAAACGATTGTTGCGAGGTAAAGTTATTCAAATTTATAATGTTTACATATCCGAGCACGAGCCTGTCGATGATTGGGAAATGCTAAAGAAGCCAATGCAGCTAAATGAGAAGCACCCTATTTCCATGAATGTTTATTATTTGTCAGATGAACAGTTTGTGGAAGAGAAAATACGTTTGGAAAAAGATACAGATATAACAATAAATACCGCTGATTCTCAAGAACCTATAGATAAGGAAAGTCAGCTACACAATTATAAAAAGTATTTAAAGAAAAATGTTTTGGATCAAAAAGAGCAAACTCAGGCGGTATTCTCCTTTGGTAAGCCGCTATTTACCTATCTTATTCTTGCAATTTGCATTGGGATGTTTGTATTAGTAGAACTGAACGGTGGAAGTAGTTCCATGCAGCCGTTAATTGATTTTGGTGCAAAGTACAATCCTGCTATCATAGAACAAGGAGAATGGTGGCGCATCATTAGCTCTATGTTTCTTCATATTGGGTTCCTTCATTTACTCATGAATATGCTTGCTGTTTATTATTTAGGAACTTTAGTTGAACGTATATATGGCTCATTTCGATTTTTATGTATCTACTTTCTTGCCGGTATTGGTGGTGGGATAGCGAGTTTTTCCTTTTCTCCAAGTATTGCGGCTGGTGCCTCAGGTGCATTGTTTGGATTGTTCGGAGCATTATTATTCTTTGGATTACATAATCGGAAAATTTTCTTTCAAACAATGGGAACGAATGTTTTAGTTTTAATCGGAATTAATATCGTATTTGGTCTCTTCGTACCGCAAATTGATAATGGGGCGCATTTGGGAGGTTTAGTAGCTGGATTTATTGCATCTGGAATAGTCCATTTACCAAAGCGTAAAGAAACGTTTAAACAAATGATAGCAATTGTGCTATATTGCATTATTGCATATGGTCTTATTCAATTCGGTTATTACAATAATATGAATAATCAAGTGTATCATGTAATGCAAATAGAAGAATTGCTAAAACAAGAAAAGTACGAGGCTATCATTTCCCAAGCTAATCAGGCCTTAGAAAGTGAAGGGAATCTAGAAGCTGCCATCCTGTTTCATAGGTCTTATGCGTATATTGAATTAAATCAAGATCAAAAAGCGATTGAAGATTTAGAGCGAAGTATAGAAATTGATCATAGTTTTCCGGAGGCATATTATAATTTAGCAATTTTATATAAGAATAACGGGAAAGTAGAAAAAGCTAAATCAGCTATTGAAAGCGCGTATCAATTAAACCCTGACAATGATGATTTTATAAGGTTATATGAACAACTTACTGGTAAATCAGCTAACTAATAGTGTATGGGTGCTTTCGAGTAGAGGATTCCTTTTTTCAAGAGGGGCATTAACGAGTATCTAAAACTACATAAAGCCTACTCTCACCTCGTTTCTTACATTAGATAATAGGACCTTTGTGAAACTTCAATTCGTGGGGGGAAAACAAAACCCCCACGAATTGAAGTTTCACTTTATTTTCATATTTTATTGAAAAGAATAGTTTTGTATCAGTTTTTCTTTTTTTCCGTTGATTTCATATAGTACAAGTAGATGCTTTTGTTCTTTATCAAATAAAATAATTGGTATATAGCTATTCAGCTCTTCATTGGTGGTATTTACTACGGGTATAACATAATTTTTATACAGTCCCTCCCAAAGTTGTCCAATAATTTTATTCGTTTGCGCTTGTGTCAATGATGGTAATGGCTTTGTGTTGTAATGGACTAAATCCGTAAGCGGTACGCTAAGATAGTTATCTGGATCAATATGGAAATAATGAAATAATTGATGCCAATGATAAAGAAGCTGTTGCTTCGTTGTTCGATCAAGTAAATCTTTCCATTCTTTTTCATAATTGTTATGAGGCTTTTTAAATGAATCAAGTGCTGTTGTCGGTGAATCTATGACATATAAGTAATCGCTAGACATGCGATGAATGCTTTTTATATCATTACTTGAGCGATGTATCTCACCATGATGAAATGAGATAGATTGAAATAAACTGCTATCTTCATGAAATAGTTTTTCCCGTAACTGAATGGTATCTGTATCCTGCGTCCATTTTGTCTTTGCCCCCTTTAATCTTCCGTTATCATATAGCAATGATACATCTTGTCGTAAATAGATCGGCATATTTGTGATAGAATCAGACTCCCATGTAATTTCATAATTATCCTTGCCTTTTTCCGAGAATAGTTGGAGCTGTGTCTCCGATTTAGAGAAGGTTGTATTATTATCAATTGGAAAGTATGTAATGGCAGGAGTAGAGTTCAGTCTGATTAGATATACAACTGCTATTACACATGCTGCTGTGATAATCATAATAACTAAATGCCATTTGTTCATATGCTTCCCGCCTTTAAACTGCTTGTCTTAGTCCAATATATGAGTATAAGTTTTAATATATGATGGAATTGATGAACTCTTTAACTGGTTTATGCATAGTTATCCTTCCAGTGCTCAAACTATTAGTAATCTAACATGTTGGATAGGTGAGTTTATGGAGAAAGAAAAACAGCCATTATTTAAAGAGTTTAAAAAAAATCGAGCGTATTTAAACGAACGATTAGCGGTTGATAAAAGTTTTGATATGATTCAACGAGATTTAGAATATGTTGGCGTTGAAATGTCACTATTTTTAATTGATGGATTTGCTAAAGACGACATTTTACTATACATCATGAAGTTATTTGCTAAGTTAAGTCCTGAAGATTTGCAACCTGATACGCTTACAAAATTAATAAAAACGTATATCCCCTATGTGGAAGTTGACGAGGTACTTGATTTAAACGAAGCTGCGGATTTGGTTTTAGGTGGGCCAGCGGCGCTAATTGTTGAAGGAATCAATAAAGTAATCATGATTGACGCTAGAACCTATCCAGCACGCTCCCCGCAAGAACCAGATTTGGAGCGAGTTGTAAGAGGATCTAGAGATGGGTATGTTGAAACGATTGTCTTTAACACTGCTCTGACTCGTAGAAGAGTTCGTGATAGATCGCTACGGATGGAATATTTACAATTAGGAAGAAGATCAAAAACAGATATTTGTATTTGTTATCTGGAGGATATTGCTGATAATCGTCGTGTAGAAAATCTAAAGAAAAAGCTAATGAAGATTGATACGGATGGCTTGCCTATGGCTGAAAAGACGATTGAAGAATATATTAGTGGAAGGCATTGGAATCCATATCCTACGATTCGTTATACAGAGCGACCAGATACAGCAGCAGCACATCTATATGAAGGTCATGTCATGGTCATTATAGATGGATCGCCAAGTGTAATGATTACTCCCGCTACGTATTGGCATCATCTACAGCATGCAGAAGAATATAGACAAAAACCTTTAGTGGGCGCATATTTACGATTAGTTCGTTTTATTGCGGTCATAGCATCGATATTCATCTTACCATTATATTATTTGTTTGCGAAGAACTCTGAATTTCTACCAGAGACTCTCCAATATATTGGCCCTGATGAGATAGGCGTTGTACCATTATTAGTACAATTTCTGATAGCTGAGATCGGGATTGATATTTTAAGGATGGCAGCAATCCATACTCCATCCTCCTTAGCAACGGCACTTGGCTTAGTAGCTGCTATTATGATCGGAGAGGTTTCTGTAGAGGTTGGTTGGTTTTCGCACGAAGTCGTACTATATCTAGCTGTAGCTGCGATTGGAACATATGCCACTCCAAGCTATGAATTAAGCTTAGCTAATCGGTTGGTACGCATATTCCTGCTACTATCTTCTGCTTTATTAGGAGGTATTGGATATATTTTAGGAGTTACGTTATGGCTATTATATCTAACAAGGATGAAGGCTTTCCATGTGGCTTATTTTTGGCCATTTATCCCTTTCTCTTACCGTCCATTTCGTGATATATTTCTACGATCACCCATTCCGCTTAAAAATAGGCGACCTGCTTTTTTACACCCCAAAGATCCAGATCGTTAAACGTCTGGATCTTTTTTTATAAGTTAAGAAAGTATAAAATCAGTGCAATGACTGCGTTAAGCCAAGTAGTTATTTTGAAATGTTTGATGTATATTGGGCAATGCTCCGACTAATTACTTCGCTTTCCACGGGCACGGCCTCAACTAACTTTGCAAAGAAGAACACGTTGCAAAGTGGATTTTCGGCTCGCGCTAATCC
>NZ_BAAACY010000095.1:0-11480 GCF_039521925.1 Virgibacillus salarius
ACTATCGGATGTGCTCTAGCTATGGCAAACAGGAAAGGACCGGGCTGGTTTTTGCCCGGTTTTTCTTAAATAACTAAGAACCCATAGTGTGTTAGCGAAGAAAGTAACGGTTCTTTCCTTTAGTTATACAAAAATAACTGCCGAGAAAAGTTCCTCGGCAACTATAAGTGAAGTATTAAGCATGAAGCAGTTTTAATGCTTCACGGTTAAATGCTGGAAGGTCATCGGGAGTTCGGCTAGTAACGATGTTCTGATCAACTACTACTTCTTCATCCTTGAAGTTTGCACCAGCATTTAGCAGGTCCTTACGAATTGACGTAAAACCAGTGATGTCTACATCTTTTAAAAGGTCCGTATCGATTAGAAACTGAGGTCCATGGCAAATGGCGAAGACTGGCTTTTTAGCTTCGATAAAGCTTCGGGCAAACGTGGCATTTCGCTCATCGATTCGCAATAAATCTGGTGAAAATCCACCAGGTACTAAAAGTGCATCATAGTCATCTGGCTTCACTTCATCAATTCCTTTATCTATCGTGAATGTTTTACCATTTTTACCAGTAATCTTTTTGCCAGCTTCTCCTTCGATTAAATCAACGGAATGATTTGCTTCTTTGAAATGTTGTACTGGGTCAGTTAGCTCAATCTCTTCAACCATATTAGTAACTAGTACAGCAATTTTTTTACTCATCAACACACACATCCTTTCTTCCTCTATTCTTTTTCATTACATGAATTATTTTAAAGGAGCATAAAACAACTGTGAAGTATGCACTTTTTTGTGCGGAGGTTACCTAAAGGTTACTTTTAATGACAAAAGGAATGGTATCGAAATACGGTTCATACATGATAGAATAATAGGAGCGATATAATTTACAAGGAATGATTGGAATTGAAAAAACAAATTTTAAAGAATGATTGGGAAGTGTTGTTACAGGAAGAATTTACAAAGCCTTATTATCAACAGCTTCGAGAATTTCTAAAAAAGGAATATGCTTCTAAAATAATCTATCCAGATATGAACGACATATTTAACGCTCTTCATTATACGTCTTTTGAAAGTGTGAAAGTAGTTATTTTAGGGCAAGATCCGTATCATGGTCCGAACCAAGCGCATGGACTAAGCTTTTCTGTAAATAAAGGAGTTGCTATACCACCTTCCTTAAAGAATATCTTTAAGGAATTGCATACTGATTTAGGTCATCCAATACCAGATCACGGATCATTAGTAAACTGGGCGGAGCAAGGTGTATTATTACTAAATAATGTATTAACGGTTAGACAAGGCGAGGCGCATTCTCATCAAGGTATGGGATGGGAGCAATTTACTGATGAAGTTATTAAATCATTAAACAAAAAGCAGGAGCCTGTAATATATATATTATGGGGAGGGGCCGCCCAGAAAAAGCGTGCTTTGATTGATACAAATAAGCATTATATTATTAAATCCCCGCATCCTAGTCCATTATCTGCATATCGAGGATTTTTTGGTAGCAAGCCATTTTCTAGAGCAAATAATCTATTAAAAGAAATTGGCAGAAAGGAAATCGATTGGCGTTTGAATGATTATATGTAGTGATTTAAATGTAGCTAGGGAAGGAGATAAATTAATGAGTGGGTGGGATCAGCAGTTAATTAAAACTTCTCGTGGCACATTTGAGGTGTTTTGTAATGGGGAAGGAACTCCTTTATGTGTAACGCATTATTATTCCGAATTTAATCATTCGGGGGACTATTTTGCTGATTCTTTTACGCATAACCATAAGGTTTACCTGGTAAACTTAAGGGATGCCGGGAATTCAGTAAAGGCAAGTCTCCCCTATCAGCTTAGTATGCTTTAGATAAGAGCAGGCAGAAACCGGAATGGTGATAGATTGTATCCTTTTCTGGTTTTTATTATATTCTAGGAAATTTTAAAATTTGCTCATGTAGATAAAAATGGTCGTATTGAGCCGCGTCCAGAGCGCAAGCGCCCAGAAACTAGGCGACTTCACGAATCGCCCTAATCTAAGTCATCATCGGCTCGCAAGCCCACCGTGCTTCCTTTATCTCCGTTGAATCGCTCCAGTTACTGCGTTTCTAATCGGGCGCTTGCGCTTTTGTTATATATGCACAATGCTCTGAGATGGAGGAGTAATCATAACGAATCTGATACAAAACGTGTTGCTTCAGTGGACTATCAATCTCTAATTTAGGATGTCCAAATGTTTTAATCCTTTGCATTCCAATACGCTCCATCACTTTTTCAGAGGGCTTATTTATCGTGGAGGTAAAAGCACAGATTTCATCCATGCGCAACGTCTGAAAAGCATAATCTAAACAAGTCTTAGCACCCTCAACTGCATACCCTTTTTTCCAAAACTGTTTATCTAATCGCCATGCAATCTCGATGGAAGACGACGTAACATCAGGCATATCTATGTCAGCCAGTCCAATAAAACCGATAAATTGATGATTTTTTAAGCGATCAACTGCCCAAATACCATATCCTTTTCCAGCTAAATCCTGTTCAAATTTATCTATTAACCAATCTGATCGTTCTTTCGTTAATGGTTTAGGGAAGTACTTCATAACTATAGGATCAGCATTCATGGCTGAAAATAAATCTTTGTCTGATTCCTGCCACCTTCTAAAGCCTAGTCGTTCGGATTGGAAAATATACTTGTTTTTCATGAATGATAACCCCCTTCATTTTGCAAATGTATATAGTATATCATTATTCATAAAAAAATAAATAGACATATAATTCAATATATTATCTTAACTAATGTATCTATATTTTTTAGTGGTAAATAGGTTATAGATCAACCTTATTCGAAAATAGCATAGAATAGGTCATTTGCTTTAAAGATGTTAGATATAAGGTTCCTTAGATTAAAGGTCATTGACGGTGGAAAAAAAGGGGGGTTGATATGGCGCAATTGAATGATAGGGAAATTGATCTGGAACAACCGATATTAGAAACGCCAAGACTCATTCTTAGGAAAATAATGGCCACAGATCTTTCCGCAATTCATGCCTTTACATCATTAGATGTAGTCACGCAGTATCTTCCATTTGATACACATCAATCACACGAACAGACAAAGCTATTTATCAATTTTGTATTGGATCAATATGATAATAATCAATTAGCTCCGTGGGGGATAGAGTTAAAACCTTATAAAAAGTTGATTGGCATGATTGAATACGTTTTTTGGGAACAAGAAAATGATACGGCAGAATTGGCCTTTGTCCTAACAAATACGCATTGGGGGAAGGGGATTGTTACCGAAGCTTGTCAGGAGGTGATTAAATATGGTTTTACAACCATGAAGTTACAGCGAATCCAGGCAAGGAGTTTCGTAGAAAATATTGGCTCCCAAAAAGTATTAGAGAAATGTGGATTAAAATTAGAAGGTATATTGAAAAAACGATTGTTTATAAAAGGAAAACATCGGGATATATGTATGTACGCGATTATTAAAGATGATGATAATCGTAAAACCAACTAATTTAGTAGTCTTTCAGAAGTATCCTTACTTCATAATAAGTACTCTTGCAAGAAGAGGGTGTGATAATAGCCAACCACTATTCCTATTTATTTAGAAAAAGATTACCGATATCCAGGCTGTCTTTCTTTGTAATCAATGAAGAAACATTCATCCATGGACTCTGAGGAATTAAAACAAAGTGCAAAAGGATTAAGTAAGTTAGATGTTATCGAAAGAGTAGGCCTATGATTAGGACAGAGATGCTGTCATCAATCGCAAGCATCATAGAACTGATTATCGTGCACCTCTGTCCCTGTCTACTAGGACACGGAACCGAAATCGTATCATTTGAATCAACCGTGTACCTATCGGTAAGTATGATGGTGGTGTAAAGTTCGGGGATTAGCCATCCCCTCCTACTTGATTTTAGATTTAATTTGGCGGCACAATCATTTGATCATCAAGTCTAATATCATCAATCGCCCAGAACCAATTATTTTTCGCATTATACATTCTCCATTTCAGTTTCATTGAAGAAGCTTCTTCAGGAACGTTAATTGATTTAACTTCATACTTATTTAAAACATGGCTGTTCCCATTATCAGAAGTGCTTTTGTTGTCATAAATAAGTACTTGCTGTTTTTCACCATTATCAAAAACTGCTGTTACTTCAGCTGTTTGTATTCCTTCTTGTTTATAATGAGAGGCAAATCCTAATGATAGGTTTTGATCACCTTTAACTTTTATAGAAGGTGACGTTAATGTACTATCAAAGTATCCGGTAGATGCTGGTGAACCATTATCATCCCACTCATCTGGGTCAGCAACGGCAATAACACCTTGTCCAAGATCAAAATCTTCACGTTCTTGTGTATCAGCTTTTGTCCAAAAATCTTTTGTAGTAAAGCTCCACCCTTGCCATTCTATTGTCCCAGCAGGCATATGGGAGCTATTGGTAATCGTCCACCCA
Source organism: Virgibacillus salarius (assembly GCF_039521925.1). Lineage (NCBI taxonomy): Bacteria > Bacillati > Bacillota > Bacilli > Caryophanales > Bacillaceae > Virgibacillus > Virgibacillus salarius. The sequence goes on from NZ_BAAACY010000095.1 coordinate 4,441, forward strand.
TTTGGAGTTTCGCTAGTCCAACCTAGAATTGAGTCAGGGATATCTTCATTAACTGCAGGTTTTAATGAAGACTGTAAATAATCAAAATTTTGTCCCAGCATCATGTTTACTAGAACTTGGACATCTTTTGATCCGATTTTTTGTTCACCTTCATAAGCTGTAACTGTGAATTCAGATGCACCTGAAATTGCTTCAGATGGGGTAGCTTTAACATTCAACGTCTTTTCTTCATAACCTGTAAGCTCATAAGCGATTTCATGATTTACCAATGTCCAGTCAGTAGGTGCATCAATCTTAATTTTTCCGTTTACACCTTTACTGCCATAGTTTTTCATCTTTACTTGAATGGATGTTGATTCACCATTCGTTACTAGAGTAGGAGAAGCTTGTGTTGATACCATCTCTAAAGCTTTTGTAGTTCCTTCAGTTTTTAATTTTGTTTTACTTGTGTTTCCAAATGAGTCCAGTGCTTGTATCTCAATTTCATACGTAGTACCTGGTTGAAGACCGTTTATTGGGAATTCTAATTTCTTAGGTATAGGATCATAATAGAAATTGGAAAACGCTTTGAAATCTGCATCATATTCTCCTGATTTTAAATTTTTGGCCTTAATTTGATATGAATGTACTAGCAAGTTATCAGTTGCCTGTGGAAATTCAATAGTTAAACTTCTTAATGTTGATTTTTCTTCTATGATTGATGCATCGGCTTTTGTTGGAAATACCGGATTTATATGGTCACGGTCTTCTGTATAGTTGAATTTATTTTTCTTAGCTGGGTATTTTATCACCCAAGGATCTCCTACCCAATTATCTTTATGGAAATCACGTTTCTTAATCACGACTTCATTATTATAAACCTCTACAACCATACCTTGGCTAATATCTCGATATCCTTGTGGATGAAACCCTTGAAGTTTCCCTGGTTCCAATTCCAAATAGCTGACGGAAGAGGTACCGACAGATGTAAAATCTTTTTGATGAATCGTTCTAGGATCTTCAAGTGGGTAATGAGAATGTCCAGAGAATGTAATTACTTGGGGGTATTCCTTCAATGTATCATATAGAAGTTCTTTATTTTCTTGGGTACCCCACAAATCACTTCCGTAAACTGTGTCTTTAATATGTTGATGTAGGAACACAAAAATCGGTTCTCCCGGGTTGTCCTTTTCTGCTGCCTCCAATTGTTTTTTCAGCCAGTTAATTTGATCAACCGTATACAAACCATGAGTGGTGCTGTCTTCAGGACTTAACGCAATAAAATGATAGCCATTTACTTTTTTGTGATAATAGATCGATTCCATTGCTGTTTTTTCCAAGAAACGAGTTTGTGCATCCTTAATAGATAGACCATTCCAATAATCGTGATTACCCATTGTAAACAAGGAATTGACGCCATCTTGTTTCTTTTCATTATAAATAGAGAAAAATTTATCATACTCTGTTTCATATCCGTAATCAGTCAAATCCCCTACCACAACAAAAGCATCCTGATCAGGGGCAACTTTGTTTAGTTGGTTCATCGCTGCTTTAAATTTCTCATCATCAACTGTTGAACTATTGTCAATATGCACATCACTTATTACAGGAAAAACAAGTTCTGGTTTACGATTGTTGTTTACTAAACTTGAAGATTCCGAGAAAGCTTGTGCACTAGAAAATGAAACTGTTAGTCCTAACGTAAGGGCTGCCAAAATTACCCAAAAGTTGCTCTTCGATTTCATGATAACATTCCTCCTATCACTAATTATTTCACTAGCTGGAAAATAAACTTTGTTTTATATAGTTATGATAATAAAAATTTAATAACACAATATAAAACCACTGTAAATTCAATGTAAAATAGCTGAGAGAGTATGTTTTAAGTTCACTGAATAAGTTGATGTTTATCTCATAATACGTTGGTATTTTCACATGATGACAAAAAAGGTAAATGAAAAGGCTGGGACAAAACACACTTCTTTACTCAAAATACGAATAATCATGTTATCAATAGGAGTGTCATCGCCGCACCGTGAAAATATACGCACTTTCCGCGGGTACGGCAACAGCTACCTTGGTAAAGAAAAACACGTTACCAAGTGGATCCTTCGGACTTGTACTGTTCCCGCTGGAGTCTCGCTTATTTCAGGTGCTAAATTTATTATTCTAATCAAAAAACGAACAATAATTAATTAAAATTAATTATTGTTCGTTTTATATTGTTTCTTCATTCTTTTGTCTCAGTCTCTTTTATATTGTTTCTTCATTCTTTTGTCTCAGTCTCTTTTATCTAGTTTCTTAACTACGGGGTCCATGCAAGTTTGCTTTGGATTATACGGTTTTTGCCACTAATCCGAAACAACGCTTATAAATCCACTGATAGTCTTTTTCGGTGAGATCACGTGGATTTCCTACTGTTTGTGGATCCTTCATGGCCTCTTTTGATAAACGCTCGATCATATCAGGTGAAACACCTTGCTCTTCTAAACTAGGAATATCTAAGTCTTCTGCTAAACGATAAACTTCATTGACTGCTGCTTTTGCTGCTTCTTCAGTTGTCATATCGAATGTGTTTGCACCTAGTGCTTGTGCGATACGTGCAAATTTGTCAGGATGTCCTTTCCAATTATATTCCATCACGGGTCCCATCATCGTAGCCACACATTGTCCATGGGCAACGGGAATAATACCGCCTAATGTTTGAGACATAGCATGTGCTGCTCCAGCTGATTCACTTCCATATGAAAGTCCAGCAAGCATGGCAGCTTGTGCCATCCCGTAGCGTGCCTCAATGTCACCACCATCAGCGTATGCCCGACGAATATATTTACCTACGTACTCTATTGCCAATAGTGCAACTGCATCTGTTACCGGCTGTGCAAAATGCATCGTATAGCACTCGATTGCATGAGCAAGTGCGTCAATACCTGTCATAGCTGTTACATGTGGGGGCATGGACACATGTAATTCAGGATCAAGAATGGTTAAATGTGCCGCAATTAATGGGCCACCTGTATTAAACTTAAATTCACGTTCTTCATCTGTTATAACAGCCCATTGTGTAACTTCTGAACCTGTACCTGCAGTTGTTGGAATGGTAGTTAATGGTGGAATACGATTTTCTAAAGGTTTCTTACCTTCGGCAGCTTCGTAATCTAGTACACTACCATCGTGTGTTGCTTCAACACCAATTCCCTTTGCTGTATCCATTGAACTACCGCCACCTACGGCTACGAGTCCATTACATGATTCTTCTGTAAATACCTTAGACCCTTCAGCGATTAAACGTACAGGAGGATTCGGCTCTACTTTATTAAAGACAACAACCTCAATTCCAGCCTCTTTTAGATGTTTCTCAACAGGTTCAGTTACCCCTGCTTTATAGATACCAGGATCAGTTACGAGAAGAACTTTGGTAACACCAAGGTTTTTAACTTCTTCACCAATATGTTTAATTGCTCCGATCCCATGCTTGATCGCTGTTGGGATTTCAAATGTATGGAATTTATGCATATGTTCAACTTTCATATTTAAACTCATCGACGATTCCTCCTAAGATTGAAATTTTATATTTAGAACCAATTTATTGCTTCTGGTTTTAAGTTTTGAAAGATATGCTTCGTTTCTTGATATTCTTCTAATCCAGCTCTGCCAAGTTCTCGGCCAATTCCAGATTGTTTAAATCCGCCCCAAGGTGCATGCGGAAAATATAGATTGTATTCATTAATCCAAACCGTTCCCATGCGCATCTTTGCTACGCAACGCTCCGCCTTAGCAATATCATTTGTCCATATGCCACCAGACAGACCGTAAATTGAATCATTGGCTAGATGAATAGCTTCTTCTTCTGATTGGAATGTTTCTACGGTAATAACAGGACCAAAACCTTCGTTTTGAACTACCTTCATATCCGTTGTACAATTTGTGAGTACGGTAGGAAGATAAAAGAAACCTTTTTGTAATTGAGGGTCACTTGGGCGATCTCCGCCAACCACAACGGTAGCTCCCTCCTGTTTACCAGTTTCCACATAATCAATAACTTTATTTAAATGCTCCTCAGAAATTAGCGGTCCCATTTGTGTTGCCTCATCAAAACCGTTACCTAGCTTAATGTCCATAACTCGTTTAACAAGTTTCTCAATAAACGCATCATGAACGCTTTCCTCAACAATTAATCTTGTTCCGGCAGAGCAAATTTGTCCTGCGTGAAAATAGACTGCATTTAGTGCTTGATCTACCGCTGTATCAAAATCAGCATCTGCAAAAACGATATTTGGGTTTTTTCCGCCAAGTTCAAGTGCTAAATTTTTCACGTTGGAACTTGCTGCTTGCATAATTTTCTTACCAGTTGCAATACCTCCAGTAAAGGAAATAAGATCAACTTCTTTATTAGCAGAAAGTTCAGCACCTACGGACTGTCCTGGTCCAAGTACTAAATTAACGACTCCAGCTGGAACACCTGCTTCCTCCATTAATTCAAACACCTTAACGGTAGTTAGTGGTGTAATCTCACTTGGTTTCATAATAAGTGTATTGCCTGCTACTAATGCAGGAGCAAGCTTCCAGGATGCTTGTAAGAGCGGATAATTCCAAGGTGTGATTTGTCCGCATACACCAACAGGTTCATGTACGACCTTACTTATCGTATTTGGAATTGGCGAGTCAATAATTTCTCCGCCATTTTTATCTGCTAGTTCAGCATAATAGTGAAAGACACCAGCAATATCCTCCATATCTCCACGACTTTCTTCAACTGTTTTTCCAGTGTCAAGTGATTCTAGCTTAGCTAATTCCTCTTTATCTCTTTCAATGAATTGAGCAATGGTCCTAACAATGTGCCCTCTTTCTGTTGCTGGTGTTGTTGCCCATTCCCCAGAATCAAATGCCTTTCTTGCAGCTTTAATGGCTGTCTGTGTGTCAACTTCATCACTTTCCGTAACTGTAGCAATGACTTCTTGATTAAAAGGATTAATAATGTCTCGAGTAGCATTTGTCTTTGATGCTACCCATTCACCATCAATATAATTTCGTTTGCAGTCCAAAGGGAAAACCTCCTCCATCGTTAAGTTTGTTAAATATTTATTTAACGTTTTGAACAAAACTAATGTAACATGTTGCTTTATTGTTGTCAAAGTGAATACGTATAATTGTTAATATGAGAATTTAGTTATAGAAACTGCTGAAGTAGTAAGCGGTTTTCTTTTTAATGTATGGGTTTAATTAAAAATACACTAAACTTTTCTTATTATTATTTGACATATTTCGAGGATACGTTACCATTAAGTTTGTAAAATAAATTCTTAACGTATTAAATTTTTTAAAAATAGGAGGTGACGGAATGGCGGCTTCAAATGATGACATGGCTAGGGAGAAGCTGGAAGAGGCAAAGGGATATGTCATTGAAACTATCGCCGAAACGATGGATGTTTATGGTGTAACACCAGCTGCAGGAAAGCTTTATGCAACGATGTATTTTAAGGATCAAATGAATCTCGATGAAATGCGAGAGGAACTTGGGATGAGTAAGCCAAGTATGAGCACAAGTGTAAGAAAGCTACAAGAAAATGAGATGGTTAAAAAGAAATTTCAACGTGGATCTCGTAAACATACGTATGCGGCCGAAAAGAATTTCTTCCATTCGTTTATGTCTTATTTTTGTCAATTATGGGACCGAGAGGCAAAAATGAACATGGAGGCAATTAAACAGGCTGAATTTGAATTAGATCAAATTTTTGAAGATGAAAATGTATCAGCAGAGCTAGTTGATGAAGCACGTAAAATTTATGAGCTGCTTGATCAGTCAAAAATATATTACCGCTGGCTTGAACGGTTGGTAGCAAGCATACGATCAGAAGAGATATATGAGTTTTTACCAAAAGATCCAGACGATAAAAATACGTGATGGGAGAGGATTAGACAATTTATGCGTTTCATTAAAAGTAAACTTCTACTAATAGGATTAGCATTCGTCGTTGTATTAGCAGCATGTGGAGAAAGTGCAGAGTCAGATAAAAAAGGTTCCGGAGATGCCAAAGAGGATGGAACTGAGAATAAAGGTACCATTGAAATGGCACAGATCAATTGGGCTGAAAATATCGCTGTAACCAATATGTGGAAAGTTATTTTGGAAGATCAGGGCTATGAAGTTAATTTGAAATTGCTTGATATGGGTACAATTATGAAAGCATTGGCAGAGGATGAATTGGATATTAATCTAGAGGTATGGCTACCAGTTCAGGATCAAGCCTATCTGCAAGAGTATAAAGATGAGGTTTTCTTTTCAGAAGAAACTTGGTATGATAACGCAAAAGTTGGTCTTGTTGTCCCAAAATACTTAGAAAACATGAATAGTATAGAGGATCTAAATAAACATGCAGACATGTTTGAAGGTGAAATTACCGGGTTTGATCCAGGGGCAGGTACGATGGAAGTAACAGAGGATTTAATTAAAGAATACGATCTTGATTATGAATTATTGCCAAGTTCTGAACCAGCTATGATAACGGAAATTGCAGAAGCTATTAAGAATGAAGAACCAATTGTTGCACCGCTTTGGAGTCCGCATCGTGTCTTCTCACAGTATGATTTAAAATACCTGGAAGACCCCAAAGAGGTTTATGGTGGCGTAGAAAAGATTCATCATGCAGCTCGTCAAGGATTTGCAGAAGATTTTCCAAAAGTTAGTAAGTGGATGAAAGATTGGAAAATGGATGATGATTCCATTGGGGAATTAATGACCTATGTCAAGGACGCTGATGAACCGATTGATGGTGCTAGGAAATGGGTCGAAGAAAATCAAGATTTAGTCAATCAATGGATAAAGGAATAGGAATAACATCCAAAGGGAGCACAAGTGTGGCTCCCTTTTTTATAAGTTAAGAAAGTATAAAATCAGTGCAATGACTGCGTTAAGCCAAGTAGTTATTTTGAAATGGTTGATGTATATTGGCAATGCTCCGACGAATTACTTCGCTTTCCGCGGGCACGGCCCATAGCCGTCAAGCTAATAAAAAAGAAGTATGGTGCAATGAAAATATAAACATATTTTTCCAGTCTAG